>NZ_JBSFUU010000043.1:0-48571 GCF_053591955.1 Streptomyces sp. NPDC002845
CCGCCCGCGTCGACGACCTGACCTCCTGGGTGAACGACAAGACCGGCGCGCCCCGCATCACCGACTTCAACTGCGACGCCGTCGAGGACATCGCCATCGCCGACCCCGCGGCGGCCGTCGGCGGCGATGCCGGCGCGGGTGTCGTCCGCATCGTCTACGGCGGCGGCAAGGGCACCGCCGAGATCAACCAGGACCTCGCCTGGGTCCCGGGCGGCGCCGAGGCCGGTGACTGGTTCGGCGAGGCCGTCGACACCGTCGACTACGACCAGGACGGCTGCACCGACCTGGTCGTCGGCATCCCCTCCGAGGACATCGGCTCCCGCGCCGACGCGGGCATGGTCGACATCCTGCACGGCGCCCCGGGCGGCCTCGGTACGGGCGCGAAGAAGGTCACCCACTTCGAGCAGGGCGCCGGCAACGGTTCCATGGCCGCCTCGGCCGCCGAGGCGGGCGACCGCACCGGCCAGGCCCTCGCCGCCGGCATCAGCGCCGCCGGTGAGCCGTTCGTGGTGATCGGTGTGCCCGGCGAGGCCCTCGGCAGCGTCGCCAAGGCGGGCTCGGCCTTCTACGTGCACGGCAACACCAACATCGCCTTCCACCAGGACAGCACGGGCGTACCCGGTGCCGTGGAGGCGAACGACGGCTTCGGCGGCGCCGTCGCGGCCGACGCCAACTACATCGCCGTCGGCGCCCCCGGCGAGGCCATCGGCTCCGACTCGGGTGCCGGCAACCTGGCGGTCCTCAGCCACACGCTGAACTCCGAGGGCCGCCCCACCCCGAGGTTCGGCCTCGACCAGGACCTGGACACCGTCTCCGGCGGTGCCGAGCCCGGTGACGAGTTCGGCAGGTCCCTGGCCCTGGCCCCGTACCGCCCGTCGGGCGCGGCGACCGCCAACGAGTCGATCCTCGCGGTCGGTGCGCCCGGCGAGGACCTCGCGGTCAACGGCTCCCAGAGGGCCGACGTGGGCGCCGCCTACACCTTCCGCATCACCGCCTCGGGCACGTACACCCAGCTCCACGGATTCTCGCAGGGCTCCTCCACCGACGACATATCCGGCACCTCCGAGGCCGGCGACCGCTTCGCCTCGACCCTGACCGCCGTGAACAGCGCGCCGCGCGCGGTGAGCACCACGGCGACGATGAAGCTGGCCGTCGGCGTCCCGAACGAGGCCCTCGGCACGACGGCGAACGCGGGCGCGGTCCAGAACTTCTCGCTCCTGGGCTCGCCCGGCGCCAACGACAGGTGGCTGGAGGCCGGCGACGGCGACGGCATCCCCGGCACCCCGGGCACCAACCAGTACATGGGCCGGAGCATCCACTTCACCGGCACCCACCTGTACGTCGGCATGCCGTACGGCCCGAGCAGCGGCGCCGTGCACGCCCTGCCGCTGTCCAACGTGACCGCCGGCGGCGCGGTCGCCGAGGCCACCTCCTACCGGCCCGGCACGGTCGGCCTCCCGTCGGTCGGCAACCGCTTCGGTTACGTGGCGCGGTAGGACTTCCTTCTGGTTGTACGAAGATGGGGGCGCCCGGAGAAATCCGGGCGCCCCCGTTCTCGTACTCCTGGGTGCCGCCTCAGTACTCCTGGCGGTTACGCGATGTGGTCCTCCTGCAGTTCCGCGGTGTGACGGTTCGTGAAGCGGTTGACCATCCGCTTGGCGTCGGCGTCAGGGACGGGGACGCCGTACGTCGCCTCTACGTTGTCGCTGAACTCGCGCGGGGTCGGGTAGCTGCCGTTTATCGACTGCTTGAAGACCGTGTAGTACGACTCCTCGTCCGGCTCGGGGGCCGGGGTGCCACCGCCCTCGCCCAGCTCGCGGGTGCGGTTGGGGCCGACGGGGATGGGGAAGCTGCCGGTGTCCTCGGGGGACGGTTCCTGGTGGGGGGTCGGGGGTTCCTCGTACCGCTCTTCGTGCCGCTGCCCGTACCGCTCCTCGTACTGGTCCTCGTAGTGGGGCTCCTGCGGGTGTTGCTGCTCGGCTTGCTGCTGGGCGTACCACTGCTCGTAGTCCGGCTCGTACGTGGGGTCGTAGGAGCCCTGGTACTGGGTCTGTTGCGGGGGGTTGAACCATGGGCTGTGGTCCGGGGCGGGGTCGTATTCGGGGTGCTCGGCGTCGTGGTTGCCCTCTGGCTGGGGGTGCTGCTCGCTGGGAGGTGCCGCTCTCTGTGGGACGGGCGCCGCCCCAGCGGCACGATTGCCCGCAGTTATGTCGGCTGCGGGTGCCGCCACGGCGGCTGCGTCGGTCGGCAGTGCTGTGTCGGCTGACGGAGCCGCCTCCAGTGCCTGTTGTTGTGTGGCTGTCGCCGGAGGCAGCAGGGCCGGTTCGATGCCCGCTGCCGCCAGGCCCGCCGGGGCCGTTTCCGCCAGGGGGACGCCGTATTTTGCCAGGCGCAGGGGCATGAGGGACTCGACCGGGGCCTTGCGGCGCCAGGCGCGGCCGTAGCGGGAGCGGAGGCGGGCCCGGTAGACGAGACGTTCCTGCTCCAGCTTGATGACCTGGTCGTAGGAGCGGAGCTCCCAGAGCTTCATGCGGCGCCACAACAAGAACGTGGGGACCGGGCTCAGCAGCCAGCGGGTCAGACGGACGCCCTCCATGTGCTTGTCCGCCGTGATGTCGGCGATGCGGCCGATCGCGTGCCGGGCGGCCTCGACCGCCACGACGAACAGGATGGGGATGACGGCGTGCATGCCGACGCCCAGCGGGTCCGGCCAGGCCGCCGCGCCGTTGAACGCGATCGTCGCCGCCGTCAGCAGCCAGGCCGTCTGACGGAGCAGGGGGAAGGGGATCCTGATCCAGGTCAGGAGCAGGTCCAGGGCCAGCAGGACGCAGATGCCCGCGTCGATGCCGATCGGGAAGACGTAACTGAAGTCCCCGAAGCCCTTCTGGAGAGCGAGTTCACGGACGGCCGCGTACGACCCCGCGAAGCCGATACCGGCGATGACGACGGCACCGGTGACGACCACGCCGATGAGAACGCGGTGCATCCGAGTCAGCTGTAGTGGCGCGGCCACCCGTACTCCCCTCCCAAAGCGTGCTGTTGCGCGCAACAGGGTGGCACATGTGTGCGGGGTACGGGTGTCCGGTAGGGGGTGAGTTCGTTCCGCGCGGGCTCCGGGTTCCTTCAAAAGGCCTGATGGGGCTACGAGTCGACACGTAGCCGGAGCCCCTCGAAGACCCTCAGTTCTTGTTCGTGTTCTTGCTCGCCGAGGCCGACGGCCTGCCGCTCGTGGACTTCGACGCCGACGCCGACGGGGACGCGCTCGACTCGGGGCTGTTCGCGTCCGTCACCGCGCCCACGGCCTCCTTCGCAGCGGCCTTCGCGGCCTTCATCAGGTCGTCCGCGCTCGGGGCCTTGTCACCGGCCAGGCCGGCACCGTTGTAGTCGAGGGTGATCACCACGTTCTCGACCCGCGCCACGACCGTCTGCTGCTTGAAGGCCCCCTCCTTCTTCTTCAGGTCGTACCGGATCGCCGTCGCCTCGTCGCCCGTGCCCGTCACCGGCTCCGACTTGACGTTCTTCGCGCCCTCCACCGCCTGGGCGTCCCCGACCTGCTGCGTGTAGAACTCCTGGGCCCGCGACTCACCCGTACCCCGGCTCTGGTCCGACTCCAGCAGCCGCATCGACACGCTCAGCCAGCGGAACTGCGAGCCGTCCACCCCGTTGTTGTCGAGGCTGTCCCAGTGACAGCGGCTCAGGTTCTCCGGGTCGGCCGACCCGCCCTTCTCACCGGACTTCACACCCTGAGGGACCAGATCCTTCAGCGTCTTCTCCGAGAACACCTTGCACGGCTCGGCGGGCAGCTTCGCGTACGCGGCCGTCTTCACCGCGCTCACCGACGGCGACGCGGACGCCGACGCGCCCGCCTCCTTCTGCGCGGCGTCACCCGAACTCGAAGCGGAACCGGAACCGGAGCCGGAGTCCGAGTCCGAGGAACAGCCGGAGACCACCAGCATCACCGGGAGGGCGACGGCACCGGCGAGGAAACGGCCGAGGTGTCTGCCGCGCGGGAAACGCACGTCGCGTCCACCGTGCCCGTTGTGTCCGTCGTGCTTCTCTCGCATCTCTCGCTGGACTCGCTGTGCGGCTCGGTGCATGGTTCCTTCACTCATGACGCTCGTACGTACGACTCGTGCGGTATTCGTGTGCGGACCGGGGTCCGAGGGGTCACGGTACGCGGTGGGGAAGGAGGGCGGTCCCGGTTCGCGGGGTTCGCCGGGCGCCCCCGGACCCCTCCGAACGGCCGTCAGTCGTTGAACGACTCCACCAGCTGCCCGGCCAGACTCAGCGCCCTGTCCTGCATTTCCTCGCTGTCCGGCACGTCCGTCGTGGTCGCCGGCTGCTCCGCGTACTCGACCGTCACGATCACGTTCGACGTGCGGAAGACCACAGTCACCGTGCGCTGCTGCGCGGTGCTCAGCTCGTCGTCCAGGAAGGCCTCGTCACCGAGATCGTCGAGGGCGCGGGGCTGGAGGGAGGCGGGCGTTCCGGTGGCGGAGGGGGAGACGGAAGGGGAGGCGCTGCCGGAGCCGGCGGAGGTGGACGGGGAGGCGCTCGGGGACGCCGTGCCGGTCCCGCCGCCCGATCCGTCGCCGGACTCGTCGGCAGTCTCGTCACCGGACTCGTCACCCGTCGTGGAGTCGGCGGGCTCCGGGAGGTCCGCGGCCGCTTCCTTCCTCCCGTAGATCTCCTCCGCCCTGCTGTCGTCGCTGACCGTGCTGTCGTACGACACCACGCGCTCGAAATCGACGAAGAGGTAGTCCGTGGCAGTGGTCGACTCCACCTTCCAGCGGCAGCCGACGCGCCGGTCCGTGTCGTACGTCAGGGTCGGCTCACCCGCGTACGCGATCTCCCGCTGCTCCGCGTCCGTGACCAGCTTGACGCCCGGGAGGAGCGTGGCGAGGGTGTCGCGGCTGACCACGCCGCAGGGTTCCGGGAGCGTGCGGTAGCGGCCCGGCTCGGCCGCCGTCGCCGTGCTGCTCGTGCCGCCGGGGCGCGGGTCGTCCGTCGCGTCGGTCCCGTCCGAGCCCGTGCAGCCGGCCAGCAGCGCCGTGAGCAGCACGGCGACGGCGGGTACGTACGCGTACGCCTTCGGCTGCACGGTGGGGTTCCTCTCGGCAGGCGCTGGGTTATTCGGTTGCCGCACGGGTGCGGCCCCTGGAGACAATGTGTATCGCACGCACTGCCGTGGACGCCGGTCCGTCATCCCTTTCGTTGATCTTGGCGCCGGTTTTGCGATCTGTGACTTTTATTGCTTTCCGGGGGAATGAGGACGATATGTCGTACGTAGAAGTGCCGGGCGCGAAGGTACCCATCCGCATGTGGACCGACCCCGCGTCGGTCGAGGACGCGGCGATGCAGCAGCTCCAGAACGTGGCGACCCTGCCGTGGATCAAGGGGCTGGCCGTCATGCCCGACGTCCACTACGGGAAGGGCGCGACGGTGGGGTCCGTCATCGCCATGCGGGACGCGGTGTGTCCCGCGGCGGTGGGGGTGGACATCGGGTGCGGGATGTCGGCCGTCAGGACGTCCCTCACGGCCAATGATCTGCCGGGGGATCTGTCGCGGCTTCGGTCGAGGATCGAGCAGGCGATTCCGGTGGGGCGGGGGATGCACGACAGTCCCGTTGATCCGGGGCGGCTGCATGGGTTCGGTACTGCCGGGTGGGACGACTTCTGGGGGCGGTTCGACGGGGTGGCTGACGCGGTCAAGTTCCGTCAGGAGCGTGCAGAAAAGCAGATGGGAACGCTTGGAAGCGGGAACCACATGCTCGAACTGTGTCTCGATGAGTCAGGTTCGGTCTGGCTCATGCTGCACTCCGGGTCCCGGAACATCGGCAAGGAGCTGGCCGAGCACCACATCGGCGTCGCCCAGAAGCTCCCGCACAACCAGGGGCTGGTCGACCGTGACCTGGCGGTGTTCGTATCGGACACTCCGCAGATGGCTGCATACAGGAACGATCTGTACTGGGCCCAGGAGTACGCCAAGTACAACCGCACGATCATGATGGCGCTTTTGAAGGATGTGGTCCGGAAGGAGTTCAAGAAGGCCAAGCCGACCTTCGAGCCGGAGATCTCGTGTCACCACAACTACATAGCCGGGGAGCGGTACGAGGGCATGGACCTGCTGATCACGCGTAAGGGAGCCATTCGCGCGGGCTCCGGCGAGTACGGGATCATCCCCGGCTCGATGGGCACCAGCTCGTACATCGTGAAGGGGCTCGGCAACGAGAAGGCCTTCAACTCGGCCTCGCACGGTGCCGGTCGGCGTATGAGCCGCAACGCGGCCAAGCGGCGCTTCACAGTGCGAGACCTGGAGGAGCAGACGCGTGGCGTGGAGTGCCGTAAGGACTCCGGCGTGCTCGACGAGATCCCGGGTGCCTACAAGGACATTGAGCAGGTGATGGAGCAGCAGCGCGACCTGGTTGAGGTCGTAGCGAAGCTGAAGCAGTTCATCTGTGTGAAGGGCTAGACGCGACGATGGGCGCGGCTGACATATGCCGCGCCCATCGAAGCTGGTCACTCGGGCAGCGGTACCAGTCCGTGCAGGAGTTTCCACCGGCGGACTTGGCAGGCGCTCCATGAGTAGCCCAGTTCGGCGGCTGCATGGGCGATCGTCGGCGCCGCCAGAAGAGTCCGGTCCATCTCACAGGTCCAGTGGATGGTCGGCGGTTTGAGCTTCATATCGGTCGGCCGGACCCAGGCGCTGAGGGAGTTGGCTGCCTCCTGCTTGCGCTGCAGGGAGAGGCAGCCCTGATAGAAGAGGCTGGCTGCCAGGCCCTGGGCGTTCTCCTTGGTGTAGAGGATGTTGTAGATGCCGTCTCGGGCGTTGCGTTTCAGGGTGCGCTGCGCGCCTGTGAGTACTTGCGTGTAGGAGCACAGGAAGGTCCCGATGGCTGTGCTGGCCGTGGTCAGAGAGACGAAGGGCAAGCCCTGCCGGGTGTAGCCGACGGATCCGTCCGCGTCGATGACGCCTCGCAGGTAGTCGCGGTGAGAGAACTCGACGTGGGGCGGGGCGATTGTCTTCGACTTGCGGCCGTACGGCAGGCCGAGTTCGTTGAGCTTGGTCCTGGCTTCGAGGGAGCACAGGCTCCAGACAGCCGAGCGGTGGGTTTCGGCGAAGTTCGTGGACCGGGTGCGCTCGGTGATGCTGCTGTAGTACGGCGTCAGTTTCTGGAACTTGCGCAGGAGGTCGACGTCCCGGGCGTTGATCTCGACGGTCAACTTGCCCTTCTGGCCGACTCCCTGTTGCAGATGCCCGTCCGCCTGCAAGAAGCCGAACATATACGCGTATTCGGGGACTGTCAGGTCCATGAACGGGTGAGCGATAGGCTCGCATTCAGCCACTGGGAAGCCTCTACTTCCTTGTCGGTCAGGCCCTCGGTTCGGGTGGCACCCCGGCCGAGGGCCGTCTCTTTAGATGTTGTGGCGTGAGCCTAGATCGCGAGTTCGTGCGCCGTGTGGGTGATCGAGAGGGTTCATCCTTGTGGGTTATGGGGTGCTCAGGGCGGGCGGCTAGAAGACGTACGCGTCCCCCGTGTCCAGAGCCAGTACCCGTCGGCGGTCGTTCTGGCGGTTGCGGTCGACCGAGTCGCCGCTGCTCCAGAGGGTGCTGATCTCCATCTCGACCTCGGAAGGCGTGCCCTTCAGGCGGACGCGCAGCCGGATCTCCCGGCCCAGGCCGTCGGCCGGGAGTTCTCCCGTGCCGCAGGCCACCGTCCGGGCTCCGGCGCGGGCGCAGGCCTCGGGGAGGTGCTGGCGGTCGGCGAGGGGGGCCGACCAGTGCAGGCGGACGGTCGCGTCGGTGACGGGGGTGGGGCCGTGGTTGCCGGGGGTGAGGCGTACGACGATGTGGCCGGCGGAGAGGGAGATGCGGCCGTGGTAGGCGAGGTCGGCCTCGGGGGCCGCGGCCGTGGCGGGGGTGGCCGCGAGGAGGGTGGCTGTGGCCAGGGAGGTGAGGGCGGCGCGGGTGACGGGCATCTGTGGAGTCCTGTCCTTCGGAGGTCGTCTGCCGGAGGTCGTCTGCGGATGTATGCCACCCGCGCCCCGGCTCCCAGGCGCCTCCCAACAGGTGAGGCAGGTGCGGCGGGGCCGGTCGGAGCGCCGTGCCAAGCTGCCCCCATGCTCATCGCCCGTTCCGCCGCCCTCTTCGTCCTCGCCGCGCTCTTCGAGATCGGCGGCGCGTGGCTGGTCTGGCAGGGGGTGCGGGAGCACCGGGGGTGGGTGTGGATCGGGGCGGGCGTCGTCGCCCTCGGCGCGTACGGCTTCGTGGCGACCCTCCAGCCCGACGCGCACTTCGGCCGCATCCTCGCCGCGTACGGCGGTGTCTTCGTGGCCGGGTCGCTCGCCTGGGGGATGGTCGCGGACGGGTACCGCCCGGACCGGTGGGACGTGACCGGAGCGCTGGTCTGCCTCGCCGGGATGGCGGTGATCATGTACGCGCCGCGGGGCGGGAGCTGAGGCCGAGGGTGGATCTGGTCAAGGGGCGCCTGCGGACGCGGGCCGGCCACGGCAGGTTCGGGCGGGCTGACCGGCCGGTCCGTGCGGCAATGGGCAGGCGCGGGGGCAGGTGAAGGGCATTCGACGTCCGCCCCCGCGACCGGCCTATCCTGGCGGGGATTCGAACGCACCGGCTCGCGTGAGCGAGTGCGCACTCCCGTACGCCCGCCCCAGGAGCAGCCCATGACCGCGCCCGCCGTCCCCGCCGCCAACTCCCGCATCGCCGTCGTCACCGGTGCGAGCAGCGGTATCGGCGCGGCAACGGCCCGGCAGCTCGCCGGGGCCGGGTACCGCGTCGTCCTCACCGCGCGCCGCAAGGACCGTATCGAGGCGCTGGCGGAGGAGATCAACGCGGCGGGCGGCAAGGCGACGGCGTACGCCCTGGACGTGACGGACCGGGCGGCGGTCGACGAGTTCGCCACGGCGTTCAGGACGATCGGGGTCCTGGTCAACAACGCGGGCGGTGCGCTCGGCGCGGACCCGGTCGCGACGGGTGACCCGGCGGACTGGCGTCTGATGTACGAGACGAACGTCATCGGCACCCTCAACGTCACCCAGGCCCTGCTTCCCGCGCTCACGGCGAGCGGCGACGGCTCGGTCGTCGTGGTCTCCTCGACCGCCGGGCACGGCACGTACGAGGGCGGCGCGGGCTATGTCGCCGCCAAGCACGGCGCCCACGTCCTCGCGGAGACGCTTCGCCTGGAGATCGTCGGCACCCCGGTGCGGGTGATCGAGGTCGCGCCCGGCATGGTCAGGACGGACGAGTTCGCGCTGACCCGGTTCGGCGGGGACGCGGACAAGGCGGCGAAGGTCTACCAGGGGGTCGCCGAGCCGCTGACCGCCGACGACGTGGCCGACACCATCACCTGGGCGGTCACCCGCCCGAGCCACGTCAACATCGACCTCCTCGTCGTCCGGCCGCGCGCCCAGGCCTCCAACACCAAAGTGCACCGGGAGCTTTGATGCCGGACGAGCCCGCTCAGGATGAGGTCTCTGAGGATCAGATCTCTCGGGATCGGATCTCTCGGGATCAGGAGCAGCGGCGCCTGGCCCAGGAGAAGAAGAACGAACGCATGGTCTGGTACTACCTCGCGTACTTCCTCTTCGGCATCCACATCGTCGCCTTCGTGATGATCTACGCGGTCACGCACGCGAAGTAGTACCCGCAACAGTCTGCGCGTACGTCGTCGGCGGCACTCCCACCGTCGTCGTGAAGTCCCGTACCAGGTGGGCCTGGTCGGCGTAGCCGAGGTCGGCGGCCAGCGCCGCCCAGTCCACCGCGCGGTCGGTCTCCGCTCGTTCCAGGGCCTCGTGGATGCGGCAGCGGAGGATCACCCACTTGGGGCCGACGCCGACGTACGCGGAGAAGAGCCGTTGCAGGGCCCGCAGCGACATGCCCTCCGCGCGCGCGAAGGCTCCGGCGCGGCGGATCGAGCGGTCGGCGCCGATGCGCTCGACGAGGGCCGCCGCGCGCTCGGCCTGCGGGTCCGGTTCGGGGGCGAGCCCGAGCAGGAACGCGTCCAGGGCCGCCACGCGCGCGTCCTCGTCGCCGGGCCCGAGGACCGCGTCCACGTGCTCCTCGGAGCCGCCGGGCGGGAACACCTCGTCGAGCGGGAGCCGCCGGTCCGACCAGTCCGACACCGGGTGCCCCGGCGCGAAGGGCCGGAAGGCGCCCGGCCGGAACTTCACCCCGCACACCCGCCCCCGCGCCTGAAGCTTCTGCGTGAACAGCCCGTGCATGACGCCCGCGACCTCGCCGAAGGGTTCGCGCCCGGTGAAAGCCTGGAAGACGACGTTCACGGACGGGTGTGGCACGACGTGGGACGCGTACGGCTCGGGCAGGTCCCAGTCGATCAGCCAGTAGTTGTCCACGTAGGGGCGCAGCGGCTCGGCGGCCTCGCGGCGCCGGAAGCGGACGCGCGCGAAGAGCTCGGCGGCGTCGACGATTCCTCGGGTGTCGCGTCGGAGAGCGGCCATGGCCGGATCGTATGACGGGCGTCGCTCGCGTGCCGCCGGGTGTCGCGTTTCTTCAAGCCGCCGGGGCGGGGGCGTACGTACGGTCGGGGTATGACGTATGAGATCAAGTCCGGTGCGCGTTCGTCCTCGCGTTCGTCCTCGCCTTCGTCCTCGTCCTCGCTCGGCGTACTCCTTCGCGCTGCCGTCGACCAGGCCGTGCCCGTCGTGCGGGCCATTCCGGACGGGGCCCTCGGCGATCCCACCCCGTGTGCCGAGTACGACGTGAAAGCGCTGGTCAACCACCTCTTCCACGTCGTCGTGGAGTTCCGGGAGCTGGCCGCCAAGCAATCGGCGGACTTCACGAGCACCCCTGATCGCGTGGGTGAGGGCGAGGGCTGGCGGGAGGGGTTCGCCGAGGCGGCCGGGCGGCTGGTGGAGGCGTGGTCGCAGCCGGGGGCCGAGGAGGGGACGAGCGGGGAGATGGGGCTGCCTGCGCGGACGGTCGGGTGTCTGGTGCTGCTCGACCTGACGGTGCACGGCTGGGACCTGGCACGGGCGACGGGTCAGGAGTACCGGCCGGACCCGGCGGCCACCGGCCTGCTGCCCCTGCTCGGCGGGGTGGTGGCCGAGATGGCGCCCACGGGCCGGCGGATGGGCGCCTTCGGCGAGCCGGTGACGGTGCCGGAGGAGGCGGACACCTTCGCGCGGCTGCTGGGGGAGACGGGGCGTGATCCGGGCTGGAGGCGTCCCGCACGCTGAGAGACGCTGAGGGGCGCTGAGGGAATAGGGCCGGGCACGGGCACCGTTCCGCGGGTATGGTTGAAGCGTAAACAACCTGCGGAAGGTGCAGCGATGATGCAGTTCGGGATCTTCAGCGTCGGCGATGTGACGCCGGACCCGACGACGGGCCGTACGCCGACGGAGCATGAACGAATCAAGGCGATGGTCGCGATCGCGCTGAAGGCCGAGGAGGTCGGGCTCGACGTCTTCGCGACCGGCGAGCACCACAACCCGCCCTTCGTGCCGTCCTCGCCGACCACGATGCTCGGTTACATCGCCGCGCGGACGGAACGGCTCATCCTCTCCACCGCGACCACCCTCATCACCACCAACGACCCGGTGAAGATCGCCGAGGACTTCGCGATGCTCCAGCACCTCGCCGACGGCCGGGTGGACCTGATGCTGGGGCGCGGCAACACCGGCCCGGTGTACCCGTGGTTCGGGCAGGACATCCGCCAGGGCATCAACCTCGCCATCGAGAACTACGCCCTGCTGCACCGGCTGTGGCGCGAGGACGTCGTGGACTGGGAGGGCAGGTTCCGCACGCCGTTGCAGGGGTTCACGTCCACGCCCCGGCCGCTGGACGGGGTGCCGCCGTTCGTCTGGCACGGGTCCATCCGGTCGCCGGAGATCGCGGAGCAGGCCGCGTACTACGGTGACGGCTTCTTCCACAACAACATCTTCTGGCCGGCCGACCACACCAAGCGGATGGTCGAGCTGTACCGGACGCGGTACGCGCACCACGGGCACGGCACGCCCGAGCAGGCCGTCGTGGGGCTGGGCGGGCACGTCTTCATGCGGCGCAACTCCCAGGACGCGGTACGGGAGTTCCGGCCGTACTTCGATGTCGCGCCGGTGTACGGGCACGGGCCCTCACTGGAGGACTTCATGGACCAGACTCCGCTGACGGTCGGCTCGCCGCAGCAGGTGATCGAGAAGACGCTGTCCTTCCGGGAGTACGCCGGTGACTATCAGCGGCAGTTGTTCCTGGTCGATCATGCGGGGTTGCCGTTGAAGGCTGTGCTGGAGCAGATCGAGATGCTGGGTGAGGAGGTTGTGCCGGTGTTGCGGGAGGAGTTTGCGAGGCGCTCCGCGGGGCGCGCCGCGTTGGGGGCGTGAGGGCGCGCCTCGCTCCGCGTTGGGGGCCTGAGGGCGCCGTAGGGGTGCGTGTGGGGTGACTGGTGCGGGAGGAGTGTGGCTGGTCGCGCCCACGCGGCGGAGCCGCATATGTCACAGCCCCGCCCCTTCAAGGGCGCGGCTGTACCTGGCGGCGTAGAGAGTGCACCTTGCTGCTTGCCCAAGCCTCCACGCGTGAGCGTGTTCGCGCCCATGCCCTCTCGCAGCGCGTTTCCCTCAGTTCTGCGAAGAGGAGTTCATAGCGGGCCAGGACCGGGGCGGGGTCGTAGCGGTGGGCGCTCTGGAGGGCTGCGTGGCCCATGGCGCGGCGGGTGGGGTCGGAGGTGATCAGGTCGAGGATGGACTCGGCGAGGGCGTGGGGGGAGTTGACGGGGACGAGGCGGCCGTTGACGCCGTTGGTGATGATCTCGGCGGGGCCGAGCGGGCAGTCTGTGCTGATCACGGGTACGCCGCAGCGCATGGCCTCGACGAGGGTCATGCCGAAGGACTCGGCCTCGGAGGCGCTGACGACGATCGACGCCTGGGCGAACTCGTTCTCGATGGGGGTGTGCACGCCCATCAGCCGGGCTCGGCTCGTCAGGCCCAGGTCGTCGATCAGGGCCTGCAGGCGTTCCTTCTGCTTGCCGCCCCCGTAGATCCGTAACCGCCAGTCCGGTTCCTTGGCCGTGACCTGGGCAAAGGCCTCCAGCAGCAGGTCGAAGCGCTTGCCGCGGGCGAGGCGGCCGGCCGCCGCGATCACCTTGGCCGTGCAGTCGGAGGGGGTGACGCCGGTGTCCGGGACGATGTTCGGGACGGCGGCGACCCGGACCCCCGGCAGGGGCATGCGGGCTCGGTAGACGTGGGCGTCCGCCTCCGTCGTCGTGACGACGGCGTCCAGGGTGCGGTAGTGGCGGGCCAGTACCTCGCGCAGGTCCTCGTCGTGGGCGTCGTGGCGAAGGTGTTCCTGGGCGATGCGCAGGGCGCGGCGGGAGGCGAAGAGGGCGAGGTAGACGTTGAGGCCGGGGCGGGTGCCGATGACGACGTCGGCGCGGCAGGAGGCCAGGTACGCCCGTACGCGCAGGTCGGTGAGGCGGCTGTACTGGCGGCGGCGCTTGTCGGCGGCCGGGAAGTCGGTGGCGGGCAGGCCGTACGCGGGGTCGGCCGGGTCGGGGCTGCCGGGGCGGGTGTCGACCAGGGGTACGAGGGTGATCCTCGGGTCGGTCGTGAAGCGTGGGGTGTCGCGGTGGCGGGACATCGAGGCGATCTCGACGTCGTGGCGGTCCGCGAGCGCCGACGCGAGGTTCAGCGTGGTGCGGACGGTGCCGCCGACGGCGTACGCGTTGTGGAGCAGGAACACGATCTTCATGCGCTTGGCGCGGCCGGCCCGGCTCACGAGTGGGGTGCTCATGTCCCGCGTACTCATCTCCCGCGTACTCATGTGCCGTGTGCTCGTCCGGGTGTGAGTCATCCGCTTCACCTGTTCCTGCCTGCCCTCCCGGGGTGAGAGGCCGGTAAGAAGCCGCCCGCACCCCTCTTCCACAGGTGGTACGTGTCCCGGGCCTTGGCAGACTGGTCGCGTGCCCCAGAATGTGCTGCTCGCCGAGGACGACCGTGCCATCCGTCATGCCTTGGAACGCGCCCTGACCCTGGAGGGTTACGACGTTACGGCCGTTGCCGACGGTGTCGAGGCGCTCGCGCAGGCCCACCGGCGACAACCGGACATCCTCGTCCTCGATGTGATGATGCCGGGCGTCGACGGCCTCCAGGTGTGCCGTGCCCTGCGTGCGGAGGGGGACCGTACGCCGATCCTCATGCTCACCGCGCTCGTCGAGACCGCCGACCGGATCGCGGGCCTGGACGCCGGGGCGGACGACTACGTGGTCAAGCCGTTCGACGTGGAGGAGGTCTTCGCACGGCTGCGGGCGCTGCTCCGTCGTACGGGGAACGTCGTGGGCACCGTACCTCTCCGGTCGTCCGGGGACGGCGGGACGCTGACCGTCGCCGGGCTGCGGATGGACGTACAGGCGCGGCGGATCTGGCGCGGGGCGCGGGAGGTGGAGCTGACGCGGACCGAGTTCGACCTGCTCGAACTGCTGGTCCGCAACGCGGGCATCGTCCTCGACCACGCGACGATCTACGACCGGATCTGGGGGTACGACTTCGGCCCCGGCTCCAAGAACCTGGCCGTCTACGTCGGTTATCTGCGGCGCAAACTCGACGAGCCGGGGGCGCCGGCGCTGATCCACACGGTGCGGGGCGTGGGGTATGTGCTGAGGGAGGACTAGGTGTCTCTCTCCTTCGCCCGCCTGCGCCGGGTGTCCTCGCTGCGGGCGACGTTCACGGTGTCCTTCGTGGCCGTGGCGTGCGTGGTCACCGTCCTGGTCGGCATCCTGAGCTACAGCGCGGCGGCGCGGCTGGTGCGGGTGGACCAGCAGAGCGTGTTCACGGAGGTGGTGCGGGATCTGCGGGAGCTCGTACGGGAGGACGAGCTGACCCCCGCCGACTTCGCGCCCTCCGGCAGCGGCGGGCCGCGGGACGGCCTGATGCGGTCCGGCCGCCGCACGGATGTGCAGGTCCTCGGGCCGGACGGGGTCGTCCTCCACCAGGGCGACCCCGGGCTGCCCGTGCGCGACTCCGACCGCCGTACGTCCCGGGCGTCCCTGCCCGGCCTGGCCGTCCAGCACCGGGAGGTCGAGGTGCGCGGCGGCCGGTACCGGGTGGCGACCGTCGCGCTCGGGGGCGGGCGGGGAGCCGTGCAGGTCGCGCAGGAGTTCAGCGACACGGAGGATCTGCTGCGGGAGTTGCAGGAGCGGACGCTGCTGCTGGTGCTGGGTGTGGTCGTGTCCGCGGGGCTGTTCGGGTGGTGGCTGGCCTGGCGGATCACCCGGCGGCTCGTCCAGCTCGCCGGGGCGGCGGAGGACGTGGCCCGCACCGGGCAGCTGGGCATCCAGGTGCCGGTCGCGGGCCGCGACGAGGTGGGGCGCCTCGGCCGCTCCTTCGACCGTATGCTCCTCCGCCTCGCCCAGTCCGAGGAGGACCAGCGGCGCCTCGTCCAGGACGCGGGCCACGAGCTGCGTACGCCGCTGACGTCACTCCGTACGAACATCTCCCTGCTGCGCCGGATCGACGAACTCCCCTCCGGCATGCGCGAGGAACTCGTCGGTGACCTGGCCCAGGAGGCGCGCGAACTCACCGACCTCGTCAACGAGTTGGTCGACCTCGCCGCCGGACAGTCCAGCACGGAGCCCGTGGGGCGGGTCGTGCTCGGCGACGTGGCCGAGGACGTCGCCGTCGCGGCCCGGCGGCGGACCGGGCGGGATGTCGTGGTGCGGGTGAGCGGCGACACGGCCGTGGAGGGGCGGGCGGGGGCGCTGCAGCGGGCGGTGTCGAACCTGGTGGAGAACGCGGCGAAGTTCGACCGTGGGGGAACGGGGGCTGTGGAGATCGTGGTGGCGGGGGAGGGGGTGACCGGGGGCGGGGTGGCGGGTCCCGGCTCCGGGAACGTCCGGGTCGAGGTGCTGGACCGTGGCCCCGGCATCGGCGACGGTGACCTCGCGCGCGTCTTCGACCGCTTCTACCGGACCCCGGACGCCCGCAGCCTCCCCGGCTCCGGCCTCGGCCTGTCCATCGTCCGGGAGGTGGCGGCGGCCCATGGCGGGGCGCCGTTCGCGTACCGGCGGGACGGGGGCGGGTCGGTGGTCGGGTTCACGGTGGGTGGGGTGCGGTAGTCGGCTGTACGGAGAGACTGCTGTACGGACTCGGGACGGCTCAGGCCGCTGTCCCCGCCCCCGCGCTCCACCGCCCGAGCACCGGCTCGCCCAGTGTGCGCGCCGTCCGGCACAAGGTCTGGCCGTGGTGGGTGAACAGGTCGTCGCGGTCGTCGAAGTATCCCAGGTCGGTGCGGACCCGGGCGGACAGGTCGCAGGTGGTGCCGGGGGCGCCGCAGCTCGTGGGCGTGTCCCAGTGCAGCGACGTCCGGGACACGGCGTCGAACAGGGTCTCGCCGCCCTCGTTGGTGAAGGCTCCGCCCCGGGGTGTGCTCCGGAAGAGTTCACCGATCGGCACCCACGCCCCGTCGAGGCGGAACTCCGGCCAGGCGAGGAGGACGTGCTCCGGTACGAGGGGCTTGAGCCGGGGGAAGCGGGGATACCAGAAGGCTCCGTCGACGAGCAGGCCGCGTACCCGGGTGCGTACGCCGATGCCGCGGGCGACCGCCTCCAGTACGGCCATCCGCTGGCTGCAGGAGCCCCGGCCGAGCCGCAGGGTCCGGGAGGCGCGGCGGCGGTCCTCGACCGAGTACACCGGCCGTACCTCGCGCGCGATGATCCCGTGCGCGGTGCGCAGCGCGTCGCCTGCGGTACCCTCCGTCCGGGCCCGCGCCGTCAGCGCCACGATCAGTGGATTCTCCCGGTCCAGGATCGCGGTGGCCCGTGTGGAACCCTGTACCTGGTCCGACGTCCGCACGTCCGCCCGCCTGCCCCTGCCCGGCATCAGCAGCCGACTGGTCATCCCGCCCCCCGGTCGTCCCCGTCCGTTCCGGTCATCATCACACGCGGTACGACTTCTTCAGGTGCCGCTCGGCGGCGGTGGCAGGGAGCCGAGCAGTTCGGTGATGTGGGTCTGGCCGATGTGGGGCGGGAGTGGCTGATGATCGCGGTCGTGGCGGTTGCGCGGTTGCGGCGCGTGAAGGGGACTGGGGCGTTGTACGCCGCCTCGTCCGCCGACAACACTTGCCCCACCCCCGCACCCTGCCCGATGCTTCGGGCGTGATCAAGGTGCTGTTGGCGGAGGATCTCCACGTCGTGCGGGCCGGGCTGGTGGCTCTGCTCGGGGACGCCTTCGACGTCGAGGTCGTCGCGCATGTGGGGTCCGGGGACGCGGTGCTGCCCGCGGCGCTGGAGCACGGTCCGGACGTGGCCGTGCTCGACATCGGCATGCCGGGGCTCGACGGCCTGGCGGCGGCGGCCCTGTTGCGAGAGCACGTCCCGGCCTGCCGGACGCTGCTGCTGACCGGCATGGACCGGCCCGGGTATCTGCGCCGGGCGCTGGACGCAGGCATCCCGGGGTTCCTGCTGAAGACCACCACGCCCGAGCGGCTCCTCGACGGCATACGCGCGGTGGCCGCCGGGGGCCGGGCGATCGACGTGGGACTCGCGGACGACTTCTGGGCGATGGGGGAGTCCCCGCTGACCGAGCGGGAGACGGAGGTCCTGCGGGCCACCGCCGACGGGCTCGACACCCGGGAGATCGCCGTCCTGCTCTCGCTGAGCGTGGGTACCGTACGCAATCGGCTGTCGGACGTGATGGGCAAGCTGGGGGCCCGGACGATGGTGGACGCCGTACGGATCGCCGAGCGGGGCGGCTGGATCTGACCGGCGCCGCCCACCGGTGGCGAGCGCCCGCGACAGCTCAGGAGACGGCCGGGAACACCGTGGACGCCGGAGGGCCGCCCGGTGTCGGAGCCGGTGCCGCGACCGGCTGTACGTGCTGTACGGGGTGTTCTGATGGGCGTCCGTCTCTACGACGCGGGGACCGGCCGGTTCCTTTCGGTCGATCCGATCTATGGAGGGAACGCCAATGCCTACGAGTACTGTGTGGGTGATCCGGTAAACTGCTCCGACCTCACGGGCAAGGCACGGCTGATCAGCCGCTCCTACAGCTTCTGGTCGCCTGTGTGGTGGGTCGCCTACCACTTCAACAAGAGCGAGACCACGAAGATCGCCTGGGGTGCGGGCGCCGCCTGGACGGTGGTGGTGAACACCTTCTCCAAGATCAAAGCTGTGAACAAGGGATGGGCCAAGGTGGCGACAACCGTGCTTGAGTGGTACCTCGCCTACTTCGCGCTCACCGCCGGATACGCCGCCGCTCGCGGCAAGTGCGTCGGCATCGGCATCGGTGGCCGCAAGAGGTTCGCCAGTTGGACCGTCAGGTACGCGACCCCGCCGGTCATCTGGGTGCGCAAGTGCTGACGCCGCAGGGGCATCGGACGCTGCGCACTGCGAGGCTCCTGCTCTACGGACTGGCCTCCGTGGTGGCGCTGCTGCTGGCGGTGCTGTCCCTGAGCCGGGAGGTGTGGATCAATGCCGCCGTGCTGTTCGCGGTTTCGGCCACGGCTGTCACCGCGTGGTTGCGGGAACGGCGTTCGAAGGATCGGCCCGACTCCTGACCGGCCTTGTGTGCACGGCAAGGTGCGATGACCGTGCGCACAAGAACAACCGTGTGCACAACGTAAAGAGGAAAGGGCACAGCGGCGATGGCCGCTGTGCCCCCTCGTGCGAGTTCTCAGCTCGCCATGGCCATACCAAGATCATCGATCTTGGTATGGCCATGGGTTTCTCCGGTCAGGCTCTTGAGAAGGCCGCCCGGCCCTGCGGTGTGCACAGGACATTCCGTGCTCTTCGCCGCCACATCCTTCCTGCTGGTGGGCGGGCTCATATGACGTGCCCTGCGCCGGACGAAGTCGGCGGCCGTGTACCTTTCGTCACGTCAGCCTCACAGGTGTGAAGGTCCTCTGGAATCTCCTGAGTCTCTGTCAGGAGAAAGGTGCGCGGGTTGTCATGAGAGCACGTCGTTGGTGGGGAGCGGGTGCCGTCGTGGCGGCCGGTGTGTGCGGGGCGCTGGTCGTGCAGGGGGTGAGTGGCGGGGCCGCGGACGGGGCGGACGACGACGGAAGACCCGGGCCGGTCAGCGGACCGGTGGAGAGCGAGGCCCGCACGGTCTCGCTGAAGATGAGCGGCGACGGCGCCTCCGCGGAGCTCGGCCGTCGCGACACCGAGCCCTTCAGCATGCTCGGCGTCACCTGGGCGAACCCGGGGGACGAGGTCGCCGGGACGGTCGAGGTCCGTACCCGGGCCGCCGGTTCGGGTACGTGGTCGTCGTGGCTGGAGCTGGACGGGGACGGGCCGGGGGAGAGCGGGGCCGACCGGGCCGGTACGGAACCCGCGTGGGTCGGCCTGTCGGACGGGGTCGAGGTGCGGGTGGACGGCAAGTCCTCGGCACGGCTGCCCGAGGGCCTGCGGCTGGACATGATCGACCCGGGCGGCGGTACGGTCACGCCCCTGGACCCCGCGGCGTTCGTCGTAGAGGGGACGGAGAGCCCGGAGCCCACGGAGTCCACGGCCACGGACGGGACCACCGAGCCCACGGGGGAGCCGACCGCCTCGGAGACGGCGCCGGAGGCGGAGACGGAGACAGAGCCGGGGTCGGACACGGACGCTGACACGCCCTCGCCGTCCACCTCCGCCCCGGAGACCTCCGCGCCGGACAAGTCGGCGACCGAGAGCGCCTCCCCGTCCGCCCCCGCGGCAGCCTCCGCCTCCGCGCCGGCCGGTTCCGCCGCCCAGGTCCCCGCACCCAGGCCGCCGATCACCTCCCGGGCCGGCTGGGGCGCGGACGAGTCCATCAGCCCCGAGGAACCCGGCTACCTCCCCGGCGGCAAGATCAAGGCGGTGGTCGTGCACCACACCGCCGAGAGCAACAGCTACACCTGCGCCGAGGCCCCCGCCGTCGTACGCGGCATCTACGCGTACCACGTCAAGCAGCTGGGCTGGAGGGACATCGGCTACAACTTCCTCGTCGACAAGTGCGGCACGGTCTACGAGGGCCGCAAGGGCGGCGTGGACAAGCCCGTCATGGGCGCCCACACCTACGGCTTCAACACCGAGACCACCGGCATCTCGGTCCTCGGCACCTACACCGACGCCGCCCCCTCGAAGGCGGCGCTGACCTCGGTCGCCCGGGTCGCCGCGTGGAAGCTCGGCCAGTACGGGGTCGACCCGAAGGCGACGGTCACGCTCACCGCCGGTGTGGCCGGCACCAACTACTTCCGCGAGTCCTGGGCGCAGGGGGCGAAGCTGAGCTTCCCGGCCATCCTCGGCCACCGCGACGGCTACAACACCCAGTGCCCCGGTGACGCCTTCCACGCCAAGCTGGACACCGTACGCACCCTGGCCAGCCCCACCGTCACCGGGCTCAAGCTCAACTCCGTGACCGGCGCGGCCCTTTCCGGCTCGACGTACTACACCAAGGCCACCATCACGGCGAGCTGGTCGGCCACCACTCCGGCCGAGCTGATCGACCGGTACGAACTCCGGGTCGACGGACAGACGGTGGCCACCACCGAGGGCACCGTCACCTCCGCCGGCGCGACCCTGGCGGCCGGCACGCACACGGTGCGGATAAGGGCCGTGCACCAGTCCGGCAGGACCACGACGACCCCGGCCGCCACCGTCGTCTCCGAGACCACCGCGCCCACCTTCCCCACCAGGCCCAAACTCTCCCTGCGCACCGGCACGGTGAACAGCGGGGCCGTCCCCGTCACCCTGCGGTGGAAGGCGACCGACAACGCCGCGCTGAAGGAGGTCCGTCTCACCTCCCCGGTCAGGGGGACCTACGGCCCGGCCGTGACCGTGACCAAGCGGGTGGCGAAGTCCGGCACCGCGACGAAGTGGTCCCTGAAGGCGTACGACTTCGCGGGCAACACCCGCACCGCCTCGGTCACCGGCACGCCGGTGATCCTCCAGGAGGGCAGGGCGACGAAGACCGGCACCTGGACGGCCAAGTCCTCCAAGCGCTACCTGGGCGGCAGGTCGTACACCAGCAAGTCCAAGGGCGCCTCGCTGAAGTGGACCTTCACCGGCCGCTCGGCCGCCTGGGTGGTCTCCCGGGCCTCCTCCTCGGGCCAGGCGCACATCTACGTCGACGGCAGGAAGGTGAAGACGGTCGACCTGAAGTCCTCCACGGTGAAGTACCGCAACGCGATCTGGACGAAGACCTGGTCCTCCAGCGCGAAGCACACGGTCAAGATCGTGGTGGTGGGTACGTCCGGGCGGCCCACGGTCACGACGGACGGGCTCGTGTATCTGAAGTAGGCGTTGGCTGGGCTGAGGGGCTGACCCTGGCCTGAACACGTCTGACGACCGTGTTGTCCGCGGCGCCCCCGTTGTCCACGCTCTGAGCGGCGGTACGACGGGGGCGCCTTCCGTCGGGGCTTCGCAGGGCGGCGCCCACGGTGATCTACGTCACTTCTCCTCGTGAACCTGTGATGTTCGGCGAGCCGCCCGCGCAGGTCACTACGGGCCCCTGAGTCACAGGTGTGCCGCAAGTGACTTTGCTATTGGGGTGGATTTCTTGAGTCGCCGCACGTCGCACGCGTACAAGCCGCTGACTCTGAAGCGAAGAGCGTGGCTGACCCTCGGAGCCGTGGTCCTGGCGGGCGGGGGTGCGGCGACGTACGCCATCGCCAACCCGTCCGCCGGTCCGGCCGCCGACGACCCGGGCGCCATCGGCCGGGACAAGCGGCCGGCGAAGGTGTACGACCTCGGGCTGAAGAGCGCGGGCAGCAAGAAGCGTGAGCTCGGCCGCACGGAGACCGAGCTGTTCTCGATGCTCGGCGTCTCGTGGACCGGCGCCAAGAAGGCGCTCGACGGCACCGCCCAGGTGCGCACCCGGAGCGCCGGGACCGGCGAGTGGACCGCGTGGCAGGACCTGGAGCTCGACGCGGACCCGCCGGAGGACGCCGAGCCCGGCATGCGCGGCGCCTCCGAGCCGCTGTGGGTCGGCCCGTCCGACGGGGTCGAGGTGCAGGTCGTCCGCGCGGACGGCAGCACAAGTGCCGCCCTGCCCAAGGGACTTGAGGTCAACCTCGTGGACCCGGGTGTGGTGACGCGGGCGGAGACCACGTACGTGGGCAGCGAGTTCGAACCGGCCGCGTTCGTCGCGGAGGACAGCCCGGGTACGGCGGACACGGCGGACACGACGGGTACAGCGGATACGACGGGTACAGCGGGTACGACGGACACGACGGACACGGACACCTCTTCGTCCACCTCCGCCGAGACCACCACCCCCACCGCCCCGCCGTCCACGGTCACCCAGCCGCCCGTGACCGGCCGGGCCGCCTGGGGCGCCGACGAGTCCCAGGTCGAGGACCCGCCGACGTACCTCGACAAGGTCAGCACCGTCTTCGTGCACCACACGGTCGGCTCCAACAACTACAGCTGCGCCCAGTCCGCCTCGCTGGTGCGCGGCATCATGGCGTACCACGTCAACGCCAACGAGTGGAACGACATCGGCTACAACTTCCTGGTCGACAAGTGCGGCCAGATCTTCGAGGGCCGCGCGGGCGGCACCGACCTGCCCGTGATGGGTGCCCACACCTACGGCTTCAACAGCTACTCCACCGGCATCGCCGTACTCGGCGACTTCGAGGGCGACCCGGCCAAGGGCATCCCGGCGGGCAAGCCCTCCCGGGCGACCCTGGAGTCCGTGGCCCGGATCGCGGCCTGGAAGCTGGGCCAGTACGGCGGTGACCCGCAGGGCACCGTCACCCTGACCGCCAAGGGCGACACCGGGGTGTGGAACAACGGCGAGCAGGCCACCCTCAACCAGATCTCCGGCCACCGCGACGCCTACGCCACCGAGTGCCCCGGCGCCAACCTCTACTCCAAGCTCGCCGAGATCCGCCGCTTCGCCGCGAGCCCCGGCGCGAACTCCGCCATCCCGACCGCCGACTTCAACCGCGACGGCGTCACCGACCTGGTCGCCGGTGTGCCGCGGGCGTCGGGCAGCGCGGGCAACGTGGTCGTCGTACCCGGCGGCACGGACGGCCCGGTCGGCAGCGCCAAGGTGAAGCTCACCCAGTCCAGCCCAGGAGTGCCCAGCGCCTCCGAGTCCGGCGACCAGTGGGGTGCCGACACCGCCTGGGGCGACATCAACGGCGACGGCTACGCGGACCTCGCGATCGGCGCACCCGGCGAGGACGACAGCTCCGGCCGGTCCAACCGCGGCGCGGTCACCGTCCTGTACGGGCCGGGCCTCGACTCCGGTTACTGGTCCACCACGCTAGGGGTGGTCCCCACCGGTGCCAAGCTGGGCACCACCGTCGCGGTCGACGACTTCAACGCCGACGGCAAGGCCGACGTCTTCTCGGCCGGCACCGGCCGGGGCGGCAGCTGGAACGTCCGCCTGACCGACGGCGCCACCCAGTACGGCAGGGTGACCGGCGCGACCGGCTCGATCGCCTTCGCGGACGCCGCGACCGGCGACTTCAACCGGGACGGCTACGCGGACGTGGCGCTCAACTACCGCACCGCGTCCAAGGTCGGCAAGATCACCTGGTTCAAGGGCTCCGCCAACGGCCTGGTCAGGGTCAGCACCCTCTCCGGCGTCAAGGGCGGCCGCTCCCTCGCCGCGGGCGACGTCAACGGCAACGGCTACGACGACATCGTCATCGGCCAGCCGTACAGCGGCATGTCCGGCGCCTTCCGGGGCGGCCAGGTCACGTACGTACCCGGCACGTCGTCCGGCTTCACCACCAACGGCATGCGCACGTTCCACCAGGCCACCACCGGCGTCCCCGGCGCCGCCGAGACCGGCGACGACATGGGCTACTCCGTCTCGGTCGGCGACTACAACGCCGACGGTTACGCGGACGTCCTGACCGGCCTGCCGAACGAGGACCTCACCCGCGGCGGCGTCAGCCGCAGCAACGTGGGCGCGGCCCTGCTGCTCAAGGGCTCCGGCGGCGGACTGACGGGCTCCGGCGGCCGGATGATCCACCAGGACACCCGAGGCGTCGCCGGCTACACCGAGCCGGGCGACAGGTTCGGCTCCTCGGTCGTGCTGCGGGACCTCTCCGGCTGGGGCCGTGCCGACCTGGCCATCGGCGTCATGGGCGAGAACAGGAACGACGGCATCATCCTCCAGCTCGACAGCGGCAGCTCGGGCATCAGCACCAGCGGCGGCGTCTACTACGGCCGCGGCACCCTGGGCACCCCGTCGGGCGCCCGCCTCGGGGAGACGCTGACGCCGTAACCATCCCTCACGGCAAGAAGGCCGGGGCCCTCGGATTCGGGGGCCCCGGTTTCCGTTCCGGGTACCTTCCGCCACGCCGGTGCCACGCCGGTTCGACCCCTGTATGGACCACCGCATCCCGCTCACTTTGGCCCTGTTCGCCGGACCATGACCGCGGGCAGGGTGAGGGGACGTCGAACTTCGCGGAGGTCCCCCTTGAGCATGGCGTTCCTGCTGACCACCCTGATCGTGGTGGTCACCCCCGGCACCGGTGTGGTGTACACCCTCGCCGCCGGGCTGTCCCACGGCCGCCGGGCGAGCGTGATCGCCTCGCTCGGCTGCACCCTCGGCATTGTGCCGCATCTGGCGGCGACGATCACCGGCCTCGCCGCGCTGCTGCACACCAGCGCCGTCGCCTTCGAGACGGTGAAGTACGCGGGTGTCGGCTATCTGCTGTACATGGCGTGGGCGATGCTGCGGGACAAGGAGGCACTGACGGTCGAGCGGGGGGCCGAGGCCGGGTCCGAGGCGGGGGCCGGGTCTCAGGCCAGGGCCGAGGCCGAGCCGCGACCGGCGGTCCGGGTGATCGTCTCCGGGGTGCTGGTCAACCTGCTCAACCCGAAGCTCACCATGTTCTTCGTCGCGTTCCTGCCGCAGTTCGTCCCCGTCGGCGAACCCGGCTCCCTCGGCGCGATGCTGCGCCTCAGCGCTGTCTTCATGGCGCTCACCTTCGTCGTCTTCGCCGCGTACGGGATGTGCGCCGCCGCCGTACGAGACCGCGTACTGGCCCGGCCGCGGGTGATGACCGGCATCCGCCGGGTGTTCGCCGCCTGCTTCGTGGGCCTGAGCGCTCGGCTGGCGGTGGCGTGAGCATGCGTTTCCGGCACGCGGACGCCATCTGGTCGGACTACCCCGAACTCGTCGCCGGCGCGCTGTGGGCCACCGGGGTCGACGCCGCCGCCGACGTCGGCCCGCGCGCCGCCGCGTACACCGCCCGCGCCGCGGCCCGGCTGGCCGGTGCCGCCGAAAGCGAGTTCCCCGAGGTGCGGGCCTGGCGGCGGACCTTTTCCCGGATGGGGCTCAAGCCGACGCAGTACCGGTGCGCTTCGGAGTCGCTGCTGCGGCGGCTGAGGAAGCAGGGCGATCTGCCGCGCATCCACCCGGTGGTCGACCTGTGCAACGCGATCTCGGCCGCGTACGCGATCCCGGTGGCGGTCCTCGACGCCGACCGCATCGCCGGCCCGCTGCTCGAAGTGCGCTACGCCCGTGGCGACGAGCACTACACCCCCTTCGGCGGCGGCACCGAGCACCCCGCACCCGGCGAGGTGACCTACGCCGACTCCGCGGGCCGGGCCCACGCCCGCCGCTGGACCAACCGGCAGAGCGGCGACTCCGCGGTCGGCGGGCACACCAGCGCCGTCCTCGTGGTGGCGGAGGCCATGCACGACGACGGCGCGGCCGCTGTGCCGGAACTGCTGAAGACGGTCGCCGAAGAGCTGGCCGCGCACTGGCCGGCCGACCGCCGCACGGCCGATCCCGTGTCCGCGCTCCTCACTCCGTCCGCGGTCCTCACTCCGTCCGCGGTCCTCACCCCGTCCGCGGTCCTCACCCCGTCCGCACCGGAGTTCGCCTTTGGCGGCTGAGTCCCGGTCGGCGCGCGATGGGTGTAGGCGTGCATGACACCATGAGTCCGGTGGACGAGGACGAACCGGCGAGGGGCGGGTCCCCGAACGGCGGCCCTGTGCCCGGTGGTTCGGTGCCCGGCGGCTCGGATTTCCTGCAACTCGACGTCAGTGACGCGCCCGTCGGCGGCAAGTCGGACTGGCTGGCCCGGCGGCTGCGCCAGGCGATGGCCGACGGCAGGCTGACGGTGGGCAGCAGGCTGCCGCCCACGCGGGTGCTCGCCGCCGAACTGCGCGTCTCCCGTGGGGTGGTCGCCGAGGCCTACCGGCGGCTGACGGAGGACGGCCACGTCGAGGGGCGCCGACGCGGCGGAACGGTGGTGGTCGCGGTATCCCCCTGCGCGCCCCCGGAGACGCCGCCCGGGGCGGGCCCGTCCAGTCGTCCTCCGTCCCCAGCGCCCGCTGACGCGGAGACGCCAGGCTCACTCTTCGGCCTCTTCGGCGGAGAACCAGGCACCGACGTCTTCGACGCCCTGCGCACCGCCCCCTCCCGCATCGACTTCACTCCCGGCCGGCCCGATCTCACCGCCTTCCCCCGCGCGGCCTGGCTGCGCGCCGAACGAGCCGTGCTCACCGAGCTGTCCGCAGAGAGCCTCGGCTACGGCGACCCGCGCGGCGACCCCCTTCTGCGCCGTGCCGTGACCGGCTGGCTCGCGCGCACCCGCGGCATCCGGGTGGAGCCGGACGAGATCCTGATCGTCGCGGGCATCGCGCAGGCGCTCACCCTGCTGCACCCCGTACTGCTGGCGGACGGCATCGACGGCGTCGCGGTGGAGGACCCCGGCTCGCTCGGCACCCGCCAGCACCTGCGCAACGGGGCCCTGGCCACCCCACCGGTGCCGGTCGACGACAACGGCGTACGCGTGGACGCACTGCGCGCCACCGGCGCCCGCGCGGTACTGCTGACACCGGCCCACCAGTTCCCCACCGGCGTGGTGACGAGCGGCGAGCGCCGCCGCGAACTGCTGCGCTGGGCGGCGGACGGCGGGCTGATCGTGGAGGACGACTACGACGCGGAACACCGTTACGACCGCCCGCCGGTGCCCGCGCTGCGCGCACTCCTCGCCGACCAGGTCTGCTACATGGGCAGCGTGTCCAAGCTGCTCGCGCCCGCGCTGCGGATCGGCTGGCTCGTACCGCCGCGCCGCTACCGCGACCCGCTGACCGACGCGAAACGCTTCACCGACCTGGGCAATGCCGTGCTCCCGCAGCTGGTGCTCGCCCGCCTGATGGAATCCGGTGCCCTGGAACGGCATCTACGGCTCCTGCGCGGCCGTCACCGGCGCCGCCGCGACGCCATGATCAACGCCGTCGCCGAACACCTCCCGGGCGCGGTGGTCCACGGCGCGGCGGCCGGCCTGCACCTGACCGTCACCTACGCCCCGGACGTACCCGACACCCAACTCGCTGCCGCCGCACTCGCCCGCGGCGTGAAGTGCCATCCCCTCTCCTGGCACCGCCAACTCCCCGGCCGCCCCGGCCTCGTCCTCGGCTACGCGGCCACCCCGACCGGCGTCATCACCGAAGGGGTGGCGGCACTCGGCGAGGCCTTGCGCGAACTGGCCTGACGGTATGCGAGACATCTCCGGGCGGGCTTGGGGCGGTTCCCTCCGTAGCGTTCCGGTCCGTAGCGTTTCGGGAGGTGGTTCACCAAACTCGCCGCCCACGCCTGCATCTCCGCCCGGACCGGCCGGTCCACCGCCCGATGTCAGTGCGGTCGGCGCAGTCCCGCGACGAGGAGTTCGATCAGTCGGCGTGCGTCGTAGCGGGGATCGCTCTCCGCGCCGATGCAGAGGTTCCCGACGCCCCGCATGAGTTCGTAGGCATCGATGTCGGAGCGGATCTCGCCGGCGACGGCTGCGGCGTCGAGCAGCTGGGCGCACACGGGCACGAGCCGGTCGAGGAAGTAGGCGTGGAGGGTCTCGAAGCCGGCGTTGTCGGACTGCAGCACGGCGGCGAGTCCGTGCTTGGTGACCAGGAAATCGGCGAAGAGGTTGATCCATTGCCCTAGCGCGGCATGCGGAGTTTCGCTGGTCGCCAGCAGGGCCGGACCGGCCTCGGCGCAGGCGTCGACCTGGTGCCGGTAGACGGCGATGATGAGATCCGCCCGCGTCGGGAAGTGGCGGTAGATCGTGCCCATCCCGACGCCGGCCTTGGCCGCGATGTCACGTACCGGCGCTTCCACGCCCGAGGTGACGAAGACCGCGGCGGCCGCGTCGAGCAGGGTCTCCTTGTTGCGCCGGGCGTCCTTCCGCTTGGACTGGCTGGACTGGGCCGCGTGCCCTGCGCCCTCGTTGCCCTCGTCGCTGTCGTTCACCGCGCCACTCCCTCCGCTACGCGAGCTTGCCAAAGCGGAACAGCGTTCCGTATCGTTAAACGGAGCGGCGTTCCGTTTGCTCATGATGCCAGAGCAGGAACCCTGCCACCAAGCCATGCCCTTGCCCTGTCACTCACCACGCTCCACCCGCAAATGGAGGAACACGGTCATGCAGTACCGCACCTTGGGCCGCACCGGCGTACAGGTCAGCTCCCTCGCGCTCGGCGCGATGAACTTCGGCCAGATCGGGCGCACCACCCAGGACGAGGCCACCGCCATCGTCGACGCCGCTCTCGAAGGCGGGATCAACCTCATCGACACGGCCGACATGTACAGCGGCGGCGAGTCGGAAGAGATGGTCGGCAAAGCCATCGCCGGCCGTCGCGACGACATCGTGCTGGCCACCAAAGCGGGCATGCCCATGGGCGACGAGCCCAACCACCAGGGCAGCTCGCGGCGCTGGCTGGTCACCGAACTGGACAACAGCCTGCGCCGCCTCGGCGTCGACCACGTCGATCTCTACCAGATCCACCGGTGGGACCCGACCACCGGCGACGAGGAGACGCTGTCCGCCCTGACCGACCTGCAACGCGCGGGCAAGATCCGCTACTTCGGCTCCTCGACCTTCCCGGCGTACCGCATCGTGCAGGCCCAGTGGGCCGCCCGCGAGCATCACCTGAGCCGTTACGTCACCGAACAGCCCAGCTACTCGATCCTCCAGCGCGGGATCGAGACCCACGTACTGCCCGTGACCGAGGAGTACGGGCTCGGTGTGCTGGCGTGGAGCCCGCTGGCCTCGGGCTGGCTGTCCGGCGCGATCCGCGAGGGCCGGGACATCACCACCAGCCGCTCCGCGTTCATGCCGGAACGCTTCGACACCGCCATCCCCTCCAACCGGGCCAGGCTCGACGCCGTCGAGCAACTGGCCAAGGTCGCCGACGAGGCCGGCCTGACCATGATCCAGCTCGCCCTCGGATTCGTGACCGCGCACCCCGCCGTGACCAGCGCCCTCATTGGCCCCCGCACACCGGACCACCTGCACTCGCAACTCGCCGCTGCCGACACCGTGCTCTCCGCCGACGTACTCGACGCGATCGACACGATCGTCGCTCCCGGCACCGACCTGGCCGCACACGAGAAGTACGACACCCCGCCCGCGCTGCTCGACCCGTCACTGCGGCGCCGCTGATCGTCCGCGAATCAAATCCCGCATCCCTCCGGAATCACGTTCCGCTTGAACCTCGGCGGCGCGCCCAGCCGGCGCGCCGCCGCCGGTATCGAAAGGACCAACGACTCCATGCCCCACACACCCCGGCCCCGTTTCGGGATCATGACCGCCCCCTCGCAGGTCGACTAGCACGATGTCCTGCCGGTCTGGCGCGAGGCGGACACGATCCCGGAGATCGAGCACGCCTGGTTGTTCGATCACCTCATGCCGATCTTCGGCGACCCGGACGGACCGACCTACGAGGGCTGGACGCTGCTCTCGGCCTAGGGCCTGCCCGGCGGATCATGCCGCAGACGCGGGGTCTGGCACGCCGATCTGCGGCGTTGTCGTCGGTCGCCGACGCTCCGCGTCGACTCCCTCCTCCGCCTTGCAGCTCGACGCACCAGACCCCGCTCACCTGTGTCGATGAGGCGCCGCCGATTTCCTGCGACCTGATCCGCCGGGCAGTAGCCGCCCACACCCGACGACTGCGACTCGGCGTGCTGGTGACCAGCAACCGGTTCCGACCGCCCGCGATGCCGGCCAAGATCGCCACGACCGTCGACATCGTCTCCGGCGGACGGCTCGACTTCGGCATCGGCGTCGGCTCACGACCCAGCCCTCCCCTGGCCCGGCGTGAGTACGCGGCACACGGCCTGCCCTTCCACGACACCGCCCACGCCGTGGGGAGCCTCGCCGAAGCCTGCACGGTGATCCGGCGGCTGTGGACCAAGGACAAGCCCTTCGATGTCCACGGCACCTACCACCACCTCACCGGAGCGTTCGGCAACCCCAAACCCGTTCAGCGCCCCCCCGCCCCTCATCGGCGGACGCTCCTCCCCGACGCTGCGCGTGGCCGCCGAGCATGCCGACCTCTGGAACATCCCCCGGCGGCGACATCGACGACGCCGCCCGCCGCAGCGCACTCCTGGACGCAGGCCATCCTGCCCCGGACGCCAACGAGCCTCTGCCCCAGGCCCGGTGCCGAAGCCACTCGACTCCGGCGGGTAAGCAACCGCGGATGCACCAGCGAGGGCGGGGTCCGAAAACCCCGCCCACACCACGAAGGCCCAGCTCAGGGCCACACAAGGCAATAAGCCTGATGCCCCGCCTCATGCAACCGATGGCTGAAGTCCTGCCACTCGTGCAGCAGTTGGTACACATTGAACGCGTCCTGGGGGCCACCCCGGTCCGGCACCGTCGACCAGATGAAGGCGGCGGCGCCGACGGCCTCCTCGCCGATGCCCCGGAGGGGGTCGACGACGGTCATGGGGAGGCGGACGACGGCGTAGTCGGGGTGGAGGACGACCAGTTCCAGGGGCGGGACCTTGTGGAGGGGGACGCCCTCGATGCCGGTGAGGACCATGGCGGCCATGGTTTCCGGCTTGATCTTGGTGAACATGCCGTTCATGCCGAGCTCGTCGCCGCCGAGTTCTTCGGGGCGCATGGAGATCGGGACGCGGGCCGCGGTCGCACCGTCGGGCGCGCCGAAGTATTTGTACGTCACCCCCACCCGACCACCATTCCCGCTCCTTGTTGCCTGAAGCCGGTCGACAGCCCGGTCCGCCCGGTCCGGGCTGTCTGCCCGGTTCTTCCGGCCCCGCCTGTCTGCCCTGCCCGCCCGGTCCGGCATTTCCCCTCGGCCGGGTCGGTCCGCCCTGCCGCTGCCGCTGCCGCTGCCGGTCTGATCCATACGGTCCATACGGTCCATGCCCATACCGTCCATACGGTCCGGCCGGGCGATCTGCTCAGGTTGCTCGGGCTCGTTCTGCACACCGGGGCTGCCACCAGGGTTGCCGGCTGGACTGCCACCGGGGCTGCCGCCAGGGTTGCCGACTGGACTCCCACCCGGGTTGCCACCCGGGTTGCCGCCCGAAGTGGCACTCGACGTGCCGCCCGAGGAGCTACCCGACGTGCCGCCCGAGGAGGTACCCGAAGTATTACCCGGGGTGTCAGACGTGCCCTGTGCCTGTCGTGATGCCTCTGCCGCTTCCTCCGCGTCGCGCCGGTGCCTTCCCCGCCGGGCACGCCGGGGGCCGAGGTCACCGGTCCCCTCGCCCAGTCCGCCACCGCGATGCATATCTCCACCCGACTGCTTTTCTAGGGCGCGTGGCCCCCGCCGTGCAACCCGATCATCGTGTCAGTGACCTCCCCCACGGCCGCCCGCCGAAACGTGCGTTGAAACACCTGTCCGCAAGATCTTCGCAGCCTCTGACACCATGGCTTGTGCGAGCTTTCCGTACGAAGCCCCCAGTCTCTCAGACGGCTGAAGGCCGACGTGCGGTCATCGTCCCGGTGGCCCGTTCACCGGAGGGCCCCGTGGCTGAGATCTTCCGCCCAGTGGCCGGAGGGCCCTGACCTACGCTGAAGGGGTCACTGGCGACGGAGTCGGAGAAGTTGGAGAAAGCGCAGGTCATGCCCCAAGGACCCTATTCATACGAAGCCCCGGTTTCGCAGACTCTTTTCGAGCGCGCGGAGGCCGTCACGCCCGGTGGCGTGAACTCTCCCGTGCGCGCCTTTCGCGCCGTGGGCGGTACGCCCCGGTTCATGGTGTCCGGTACCGGTCCGTATCTGACCGACGCCGACGGGCGCGAGTACGTCGATCTTGTGTGTTCCTGGGGGCCCATGATCCTCGGGCACTCCCACCCCGACGTCATCGCCGCCGTCCAGGACGCCGTCTCGCGCGGCACCTCCTTCGGTACGCCCGGTGAGGGCGAGGTCGCGCTCGCCGAGGAGATGGTCGGCCGGATCGAGCCCCTCGAACAGGTGCGACTCGTCTCCAGCGGGACCGAGGCCACCATGTCCGCCATCCGGCTCGCCCGCGGCTTCACCCGGCGCAGCAAGGTGATCAAGTTCGCCGGGTGCTATCACGGGCACGTCGACTCGCTGCTCGCCGCGGCGGGGAGCGGCGTCGCTACCTTCGCCCTTCCCGACACCCCGGGTGTGACGGGTGCGCAGGCCGGGGACACCATCGTTCTCCCCTATAACGACCTCGACGCCGTCCGCGCCGCCTTCGCCGCCCACCCCGGCGACATCGCCTGCGTCATCACCGAGGCCTCGCCGGGCAACATGGGCGTCGTGCCGCCGATGCCCGGTTTCAACCAGGGCCTCAAGGACCTCTGCTCGGCGAACGGCGCGCTCTACATCTCCGACGAGGTCATGACCGGCTTCCGGACCAGCCGCGCCGGGTGGTTCGGGATCGACGGGGTACGGCCCGACCTCATGACCTTCGGCAAGGTCATGGGCGGTGGCTTCCCCGCCGCCGCCTTCGGGGGGCGCGCGGACGTGATGGCTCACCTGGCGCCCGCCGGGCCCGTCTACCAGGCCGGCACCCTCTCCGGGAACCCGGTCGCCACCGCCGCCGGGCTCGCGCAGCTGCGGCTGCTCGACGAGGCGGCGTACGACAAGGTCGACGCCGTATCGGTGCAGATCCGTACGCTCGTCACGGAGGCACTCGCCAAGGAGGGTGTCGTCCACACCCTGCAGAACGCCTCCAACATGTTCTCCGTCTTCTTCACGGACAAGCCCGTGCGGAACTACGAGGACGCCAAGGCGCAGGAGTCGTACCGCTTCAACGCCTTCTTCCACTCGATGCTGGCGCAGGGCGTCTATCTGCCGCCGTCGTCCTTCGAGTCGTGGTTCGTGTCGACCGCCCATGACGAGCGGGCGGTTCAGCGGATCGCCGACGCCCTTCCGGCGGCGGCGCGGGCAGCAGCGGAGGCCACACAGGCATGAGTGACATCACCGTCGTACATCTGATGCGGCACGGCGAGGTCGCCAACCCGGAGGGGGTCCTGTACGGCAGACTCCCCGGCTACCACCTCTCCGAGCTCGGGCGGCGCATGGCCGAGCGGGTCGCCGAGCATCTCGCCTCCCGGGACGTCACCCACGTCGTCGCGTCCCCGCTGGAGCGGGCCCAGGAGACCGCGACCCCGATCGCCAAGGCGCACGGGCTCGACCTCCACAGCGACGCGCGGCTCATCGAGGCCGAGAACGTCTTCCAGGGCAAGACCTTCGGGGTGGGGGACGGTGCCCTGCGGCGGCCCGAGAACTGGAAGCATCTCGTCAATCCGTTCAAGCCGTCGTGGGGTGAGCCCTACTTCGACCAGGTCGTACGGATGATGGGGGCGCTGGACGCCGCCAAGGACGCGGCGCGGGGGCACGAGGCCGTGCTCGTCAGTCATCAGCTGCCGATCTGGATCGTGCGGTCGTACGTCGAGCGGCGGCGGCTGTGGCACGACCCGCGCAAGCGGCAGTGCACGCTCGCCTCGCTGACGACCTTCACCTACCAGGACGACAAGATCGTGTCCGTGGGATACAGCGAGCCCGCGCGCGATCTCGTTCCGGCCCATCTGCTGGCGGGCGCCAAGCCGGTGAAGGGCAAGGACAAGGCATTCGGGGCGTAACGCTCCAGACGTCCAAGCGGAACCCCGTAAGCCGTATGTCTCTCTCGCGGACGTACGGCTTTTCGGTGTGTTTCCATAGCCGCCCCACAGGAACGTAACAGCTCTGAAATAGGCGGCGGCCCGGCGGAACCCCACTCCCACCCCGAACCTCTAAAAAGCTGACCTTCGCCTTATTGGGGATGTAGTCGGCGGATAGGGAAGTAGGGGACGAAATGGGCGAGATGACGCGCAGGGGAATGATCGGACTCGGCGCGGCGGCCGCCGGGCTGGGGCTGGGAGCCTGCGGTACGGGGCTGACGGGCGGGTCGAGCGGTGCGGAGGGCTCCTCGGGGAAGCCGGGCAAGTCGGGCGGGCCGGGGAAGCCAGGGAAGCCGGGGGAGTCGGGGAACAAGCGGGGGCGGCAGGTCAAGCCCCTCGGGGACGGGTCCACCGCGAACACCGGCGCGCAGCCGAACCAGCCGGAGAAGCCGCGTCCGCTGGAGGCGGGGGAGGCGCCGCCGCAGTTCGTCGTCTTCTCCTGGGACGGGGCCGGCGATGTGGGCAACGGGCTCTTCGAGCGGTTCCTGAAGGCCGGCCGGGAGCACGGCGCGCACATGACCTTCTTCCTCTCCGGGCTCTACCTCCTCCCGGAGTCGAAAAAGCGCGTATACCTTCCGCCGAACAACGCGCCCGGCGCCTCCGACATCGGGTATCTGACGGACGAGCACATCAAGTCGACGCTCGGGCACATCCGTCGGGCCTGGCTCGACGGCCACGAGATAGGCACCCACTTCAACGGCCACTTCTGCGGCGACGCCCACGGCTCGGTCGCCCACTGGACGCCACAGCAGTGGCGCAGCGAGATCGACCAGGCGAAGGCGTTCGTCAAGGAGTGGCGGACCAACACCGGCTGGACCGACGTCGAGCCGCTGCCCTTCGACTACGACAAGGAACTCGTCGGCGGACGCACCCCGTGCCTGCTCGGGCAGGACAACCTGCTGCCGACGGCGCGCGAACTCGGCTGGCGGTACGACGCCTCCTCGCCCGGCGGCCTCCAGATCTGGCCGGCGAAGAAGCAGGGCATATGGGACCTGCCGCTGCAGGGCATACCGTTCCCGGGGCACACCTTCGAGGTGCTCTCGATGGATTACAACATCCTCGCCAACCAGTCGATCAACTCCACCCAGGCCCCGCCCGCCAACTATCCGGGCTGGCGGGAGCAGGCGACGGGCGCGTACGTCGCCGGGTTCCAGCGGGCGTACGAGACGAACCGGGCGCCCTTCTTCATCGGCAACCACTTCGAGGAGTGGAACGGCGGCATCTACATGGACGCCGTCGAGGAGACCCTCAAGCACATCGCACGTGAGAAGGGGAAGGGCGGGGACATACGCATCGTCTCCTTCCGGCAGTTCGTGGACTGGCTGGACGTGCAGAAGCCCGACGTGGTGGCCAGGCTCCGGACGCTCGGGGTCGGGCAGGAGCCCGTGGGCGGCTGGAAGGAGTTCCTCGCGGACGCCGGGAAGCAGTCGGCCGGGCAGCCGACGGCCGGGTCCGCGGCGGCCGCCTGAAATGAGCGCCTGAAGTGAGGTTTTCCGTCCTTGAGCAGTCCTTGGGGAGTCCTTGGGGAGTCCTTGGAGGAGCCCTTGAGGGGGGTGCGGAAGATCCTCGAAATGGACATGCGAAACTTTTCACATGAGTGCCGCCAGCCATGCCCCCCAGCGCTCGAACCGCACGTCCCGCACGTCCCGGAGCCGCAGCAGTCGCGTCCTGCTCACCTCCTCGGCCGCGGTCGCGGCGCTCGTCCTGTCCGCGTGTACGAGCGGAGGGACCGAGGGAGGCAGCGGCGGGACCGGGTTCGTGACCGGGACCGACGGCATCGCGACCGTGAAGAAGGGCGAGCGGGCCGACGCCCCCGACCTCTCCGGCAAGACCCTTGAGGGCGAGGAACTCGACGTCGGCTCCGCGTACCAGGGCAAGATCGTCGTCGTCAACGTGTGGGGCTCGTGGTGCTCGCCGTGCCGCGCCGAGGCGGCCAACCTCGTCAAGGTCTCCGAGGACCTCGCGGACCAGGGCGTGCAGTTCGTCGGGATCAACACCCGCGACACCAGCACCCGTCCCGCGCTGGCCTTCGAGGAGGAGTACGAGGTCACGTACCCGAGCCTGTACGACCCCACGGGCAAGCTGATGCTCCGCTTCGAGAAGGGCACGCTCAACCCGCAGGCGATCCCCTCCACGCTCGTCATCGACCGGGACGGGAAGGTCGCCGCACGCTCGCTGCAGGCGCTCAGCGAGGACAAGCTCCGCAAGATGATCGAGCCGATCCTCGCGGAGAAGTGACCGCTCGTGTCCCTCCTCGCCACCGCGCCCACGACCCTCACGAGCCTTGCCGCAGTCACTGACACGAACCAGACGGTGCTCAGCGGGGCCCTGCTGCTCGCCGTGCCGGTCGCCGTCCTCGGCGGGCTCGTCTCCTTCTTCTCGCCCTGTGTGCTGCCGCTGGTGCCCGGCTATCTCTCGTACGTCACCGGAGTGAGCGGCACGGACCTCGCGGAAGCGCGACGGGGGCGGATGGTGGTCGGCGCCTCGCTGTTCGTGCTCGGCTTCACAGCGGTGTTCGTCTCCGGCGGCGCACTGTTCGGGTACTTCGGTTCGACGCTCCAGGAGCACCAGGGCACCCTGTCCAAGGTGCTGGGCGTACTCATGATCCTCATGGGTGTCTTCTTCATGGGGATGATGCCCTGGCTGACCCAGCGTGAGTTCCGCTTCCACACGCGGCCGACCACCGGGCTCGTGGGCGCCCCCGTCCTCGGCGCGCTCTTCGGCATCGGTTGGACGCCCTGTATCGGCCCGACCCTCGCCTCCGTGCTGGCACTCTCCTCCAGCCAGGCGAGCGCCGGACGCGGGGCCGTACTGACCGTCGCGTACTGTCTCGGCCTGGGTGTGCCCTTCGTCGTCGCCGCAGTCGCCTTCCGTAAAGCGCTCGGTGCCTTCGGCTGGGTCAAGCGTCACTACGTGTGGGTGATGCGGATCGGCGGCGGAATGATGATCTTTACCGGCCTGCTCCTGCTGACCGGTGCCTGGGACCGCATCGTGCAGGAGATGCAGGTCTGGTCCAACGGTTTCACGGTGGGGATCTGATCCATGAGCAACACAGAGACCAAGGCCGAGGCGACCACAGAGACCAAGGCCGAGAACAAGGCCAAGGCCAGTGCCGCCGAGGACGGTGACCTCGGCGCCGCCGGATCCCAGCTCTCCACCGCCCCCAAGGACGACGCCTCCAAGGACGACGCCCCCAACCTGCCCTCGCTGGGCCTCATCGGCTGGGCGCGCTGGTTCTGGCGGCAGCTGACCTCCATGCGGGTCGCGCTGCTGCTGCTGTTCCTGCTGTCGCTCGCGGCGATCCCGGGCTCGCTGATCCCGCAGTCGGGGCAGGACGAGACGCGGGTCGCCGACTTCATGGACCGGCACGAGACCCTCGGGCCCCTCTACGAGAAGCTCGGGCTGTTCCACGTGTACAGCTCCGTGTGGTTCTCGGCGATCTACATCCTCCTGTTCGTCTCGCTCATCGGCTGCATCGTGCCCCGCACCTGGCAGTTCGTCGGGCAGCTGCGCGGCCGTCCGCCGGGGGCGCCGCGCAGGCTGACCCGGCTGCCCGCGTACACGACCTGGCGCACCGAGGCCGAGCCCGAGCAGGTGCGCGAGGTCGCCTTGAAGGTGCTCAAGCAGCGCCGCTACCGCTCGCACGTGGCCGGGGACGCCGTCGCCGCCGAGAAGGGCTACCTCCGGGAGGTCGGCAACCTCGCCTTCCACCTGGCGCTGATCGTGATGCTCATCGCCTTCGCCTGGGGCCAGCTCTTCAAGTCCGAGGGCAACAAGCTGATCGTCGAGGGCGACGGCTTCGCCAACACCCTCACCCAGTACGACGACTTCAAGTCCGGCAACCTCTTCTCCGTCGACGACCTCAACCCGTTCAGCTTCGACCTGAAGAGCTTCACGGGCACGTACGAGCGGACGGGCCCCAACCGGGGCACCCCGCGCACCTACGAGGCCGACCTCACCTACAGCGTGGGCGCCGACGGCGAGGAGCAGCGGACCACGGTCAAGGTCAACGAGCCGCTGGAGATCGGCGACTCGAAGGTCTACCTGACCGCTCACGGTTACGCACCCGTCGTCACCGTCCGGGACGGCGAGGGCAAGGTCGTCCACAGCGATGCCGTGCCGCTGCTGCCGCTCGACTCCAATGTCACCTCCTCCGGTGCGATCAAGGTCCTCGACGGCTACCGCAATGCCGAGGGCGAGAAGGAACAGCTCGGTTTCAACGCCTTCTTCGTGCCGACCTTCGCGGGCGCGGGCCAGGGCGACATGCTCTCCCAGTTCCCCGCGCTCGACTTCCCGGTCCTGGCCCTGTCCGCCTACCACGGCGACCTCGGCGTCAACTCGGGCGTCCCGAAGAGCGTGTACCAGCTCGACAAGACCCATATGAAGGAGTTCAAGGACACCGACGGCAAGCTGCTCACACAGCGGCTGCTGCCCGGCGAGACCCTGGAACTCCCGAACGGCGCCGGCTCGGTCACCTTCGAGAAGGGCGTCAAGGAGTGGGCCAACTTCCAGATCACCCAGCAGCCCGGCAGCGGCTGGGCCCTCACCGGCTCCATCGTCGCCATCCTCGGCCTCGCCGCCTCCCTCTTCATCCAGCGCCGCCGCGTATGGGTTCGCGCCACGACCGGCTCCGACGGCGTGACGGTCGTCGAGATGGCCGGCCTCGGCCGCAGCGAGTCCGCGAAGCTCCCGGAGGAGCTGGGGGACTTGGCGGCCCTGGTCCACGACCAGGCCCCGACCGCAACCGATCCAGAGCCGGAGCCCGAGCCGGAGCCCGAGCCGGAGCCGGAGCCGGAGCCGGAGCCCGCGCCCGCGCCCGCGCCCGAGCCGGAGCCCGCGCCCGAGCCAGACCCCGAGCCGGGGGACCCCGCGCCCGACCCCCACGCCGTACCTGCCGAAGGGGCTGACAAGCAGTGACGTTCGCCGCCGCGACCAACGAGAACCTCGCGAGCATCAGCAACACGCTGATCTACTCCGCGATGGCCGTCTACACGCTGGCCTTCTTCGCGTACATCGCCGAATGGCTCTTCGGGAGCCGCAGCAAGGTCGGCCGTACCGCCGCCGCGCTCACCGCGACGAAGGCACAGAAGGCACAGAAGGCACAGAAGGCCGACGCCCCCGCGGTCACCGTGAAGAAGGGCGGCTCCACCGCCGTACTGGAGCGGCCGAAGGTCGTCGTGCGGGCCGCCGCCGGTGCCCGTGACGTGCCGGACGGGCCCGGGGCGCACGGCGGGGACGAGCAGGGCGACCTCTACGGCCGTATCGCCGTGTCCCTCACCGCGCTCGCCTTCGTCATCGAGTTCGGCGGTGTGCTCTGCCGTGCGCTCTCGGTGCAGCGGGCGCCGTGGGGCAACATGTACGAGTTCAACATCACCTTCTCCACCGTCGCCGTCGGCGTGTACCTCGCCCTCCTCGCGCTGCGGAAGAACATCCGCTGGCTGGGCCTCCCCCTGATCACCACGGTCCTCCTCGATCTCGGTCTCGCCGTCACTGTCTTGTACACCGCCAGCGACCAGTTGGTTCCCGCCCTCCACTCGTACTGGCTCTACATCCACGTCTCCACCGCGATCTTCTGCGGCGCCGTCTTCTACGTGGGCGCGGTCGGCACGATCCTCTACCTCTTCAAGGACTCGTACGAGAACAAGCTGGCCGGCGGGGGTACGCCCGGCCGTTTCGCCACCTCCGTCCTGGAGCGGCTGCCCGCCTCGGCCACGCTCGACAAGTTCTCGTACCGCGTCAACGCCGCCGTCTTCCCGCTGTGGACGTTCACGATCATCGCGGGCGCCATCTGGGCGGGCGACGCGTGGGGCCGTTACTGGGGCTGGGACCCCAAGGAGACCTGGTCCTTCATCACCTGGGTCGCCTACGCCTGCTACCTGCACGCCCGCGCCACGGCCGGCTGGAAGGGCCGCAAGGCCGCGTACATCGCGCTCATCGCCTTCGGCTGCTGGCTGTTCAACTACTACGGCGTCAATATCTTCGTCAGCGGCAAGCATTCCTACGCGGGTGTGTAGTGCTCTAGGCGCGAGCAAGACCGCAGAGCCGCCTACCTGGCGCTGTTCAACTACTACGGCGTCATCTTCTCGGCCGTGAACCAAGCCGAGTTTGCACAGACTCGGCTTGGTTCACACCGGATCGCGCTCCCGACTGCCCCCTACGACGGGACGGTCACGGGTCGCATCTCCCTCCACCGGTTGGCTATCCACCCAGTGCGGGGACGGGCATGGTGACAAATGCCCACGCCGAGCGTGCCCGGTTGCGCACGTTGACCCCGGCGACGTGATCGGCAGGTCCAGCGAGGCCGCACCGACGACAGCAGAAGTGGTCCCGAGCGGACCGGTTGGCGCGCTCGGTGTGGCCGCAGCGCGGGCAGCGCTGCGATGTGTAGGCCGGATCCACGTTGATGAACGGCACCCCCGCCTTGCGGGCCTTGTACTTCAGATGCTCGCCAAGTTGGTGGAAGGGCCAGGAAGAGAGAGTGCCCCGCTGGTCGCGGCGTAGCCGTACCCGCTCGCGGATGCCGTCGAGTTGCTCGACGGCGATGCCGCGACCGGTGCGTTGGGCGAAGGACACGATCTCCTTGCTGATCCGATGGTTCACATGGGTGGCATGGCGCTTCTCCTTCTGTGCGCGGTGGGCGAGACGGCGGGTGGCCGAGCGGGTCTCCCTGGCCTGGAGTTCGGCGCGTTTGCGCCCCTGCCAGCGCCGGTAGCGGCCCAGGCGGCGGCCCTGGTGGTTGGTGCCGTCGGAGGTGGTGGCGAGATTCACGATGCCCCGGTCGACTCCGATCCAGTCGACCGGCTCGTACACGTCGGGATCCGGGATGTCGCAGGTGGCGATCAGGAACCACTTTCCGTCGCGCTGGACGAGGTCACTCTCGCCCTTGCGGTGGGTCACGAGCGTCTTGAGTTGGTTGGCCGAGCAGGCGAACCGGATGCCCTTCATCCGCCCGTCCACGGTCCAGATGGAGACGGTGCGTGCGTCGTACTGCCAGGACAGACAGCGGTCATCGAACGGCTGGGCCGCGTCCAGGCGGAAGAGGATCGGCATACTGACCGCCCTGCGGTACCGCTTCGAGGCGGACGGTCCCAGATTCCCGGCCTGCAGGTTGGCTTTCAGAGCCGCGTAGGCGTCGACGACCTTCTTCACCGCCCGCACCACCGGCTGCGCCGACAGCCCGAACGTCGCCTTCAGATCTGTGTACACCGCCTTCTGTAGAGCATTGCGGTCCTTCAGCTCCCTGGCGAATGCAACCTGCGAGGCGTAGGTGGCAGCCCGGTTGCAGGCACGCAGGGTTGCCTCCAGGGCCGACGCCTGCCTGGGCGTCGGCAGCAGCTTCACGCGCACCACCAGCTTCATGACATCGGACCGTAGTGCGACCACCACACACACGGCCGCCATTCATCCGGCGATCACCCCATCCGGTGATCAGTAGGGCAGCTGCTCGTATTCCCTCTGCTGTGCCGGGTAGCCGTACGGACGCTCCCCGCCCGGCACACAGCAGACGCGGCGACTCGGTGGACACCGTCGGACGGCACGGGGTCGCCGTCGCGTACGTGGACGAGAAGGGGATCAGCCGAAGCGAGCTGATCTTCGACAAGGAGACGCTGACTCCTTCGGCACCCGGGAGGTGGTCCTCAAGGACGTCAAGACCAACCGCGGCGAGGTCTGCGACGGCGTCATCAAAGCCGACTCGGTCACCGGACGCAGCGCCGTGCTGGAGGGGGCGGTCGTCGACAAGGCGGATCATCGACCGTAGACGCAGGTCAGCGCCCGTAGGAGGTGCGAATCGTCCCTGGCAGAGTCAGGCTGGTGCTATGACCGGTTCCATCGAACAGGGCATCAGCCAGACCCACGGGAACATCCACATCCTCCACTTCCTGGTGCGGCTTCCCCGGCCTATGGAGACGGTCTGGCCCGCGCTGGCCACGCGGGACGGGCTCGCGGCCTGGTTCACCCCGGCCGACCTCCTCGAACCCCACCTTGGGGGCGCGATCACGCTGCGTGACCTGGGGGAGGGGCGGATCACCGCGTGGGACGTGGAGCGGGTCGCCGAGTACACCGTGGACAGGGAGGGCCGCCTCCGGTTCCACCTGGAGCCCGCGCACCCCAGCGGTACCACGCTCCGGTTCACGAACGAGTACCGAGGCGCTCGTGAGCCGCCTCCCTGGCGCGAACGCTTCGAACGGCTGCTGGAGGTGCTGGGCGCCGGATAGACCCCTGGCTGGACGGTGGGGTGCTTGATGACGGCTTCGGCTCTGGCGGCTCCCCCTCGTCGGCCACGCGTCCTGCCAAGCCGGTGGGTGGCGGGTTTGAACGGAACGTCAGAAGGTCCTGGTCGCATGGTGTTGGTGTGGGGGTCGTGACGCCTCAGGCATCGAGCGGCGTGCCCAGACGGCGTCCCAGGGACAGCCCGCCCGGCCCGGTGAAGACGAGCAGCAAGAAGGCCCAGCAGTACAACGCGGGGCTCTCCCCCTTGTTCTGAAGGGGGAACAGCCCATCCGGCTGGTGCACCGTGAAGTACGCGTACGCCATGGCCCCGGAGGCCAGGAACGCGGCGGCCCGCGTCCCCAGGCCCACCATCACCAGTGTCCCGCACACGAGCTCGATCAACGCCGCGTACCAGTACGGCCACCCGCCGACACTCTCCGCCTCCCGGCCGAGTACCCCGAACAGCGACGCCGCCCCCTGCACGGCGAAGAGCAGCCCGATGACGATACGGAACCCTGCGAGGGCGAGCGGCTGGTACTGGTTCAACTGGTTCAGCCGAGAGGCCGTCCGTGTGTCGGGCATCGAGTCTCCTGGTGCTGTACGGCGCTTACGAACGCCGACCATGCCACACGGGAGAGGAGGAGGGCGGGGCCGTCAGGGTTTTTGCTGTCGCGGACGGGGACGGTGGTGGGGATAGCGGGGGCGATTTCGATGCAGTTGCCGCCGTCGTTGCCGCTGTAGCTGCTCTTGATCCAGCGTGCCGCGCCGAGTTCGTGACTGTCCATCGTGCTCGTACCCCTCCATCACGTCGCTGATCAGAGCGGCGGACTCGCGGGCTGACGGGATGTCCGCCCTGAGCACATCATAGGTCTGGCTGTGGCGTGCGAAGACGGCCGGATCGTCGTTGAAATGGCCACGTTCCAGCGACTCCGAGTACACCCATTCGCGCCCGTCGGACAGCTTGATCAACGACATCGAACTCTTGGGTCGAACGGGACCGAAAAGTCCGGCAGGGGCCACCTGGATACGGATGTTGGGGCGCTGTCCGACGTTCAGCAGATGGGCGCACTGGTCGCGCATGACCTCCGGGCTTCCTACCGCGTTGCGCAGACAGCTCTCGTCCAGGACGGCGACGTACAGCGGGCCGCCGTCGGCCAAGAAGCGCGGCTGGCGGCTCAGCCGGGCCCGGACGCGATCCTCCACCTCGTCGCGGCTCGCGACCTCGGAGAGCAGCGCGTGTGCGTAGCCCGATGCCTGCAACAAGCCCGGAATGACCCTCTCTTGATACTCCCGCAGAGCCACCGCTTTCGCATCCATCTCCGCCCTGCGTTCGAACCAGTCCGGATGGTGAACCTCCGGATACCACTCGATCCGCCCCCACAACTTCACCAACACCCCACCCGTGCGGAGCAGTTCGTCGCATCGCCTCGCGAACGTGTCCTGCGGTACCCGCGTGCCCGCCTCAACTCGCGCCACATGCGAGCGGTCGCAGGGAATCCGTGCGGCCAGCTCCGCCTGGGTGAGCCCGGCTTCCTCCCGGTAGTGCTTCAGTACCTCCCCGAACACGGCGGCGGTGGTGACCGCCGCCCCCGTTTCGGCATTGCGTCGTCGACTCACAGGTGTCCGCCCCTTTGTGACAGTTGGTAATTGTCACGCGCCAGCCATTGATTCCCGCCGTCTCGCTGGGCAACGCTGGTTGCACCCAGAGTAATCGGCTGTCCGGCTCTGCGGGCGTGATTGTCGTAATGACCGGATGGCAGAACAAGTGAGGAGACGCGCATGAGGAAAACGGCGAACCAGGCAGTGGGTACGGCGTCGTCGCAGGCGGCCGGGGGTGGCGGCCGGGCGGTGGCGCCCCGTCGCAGGAAGATGCGCTCCTGGGGGGTGCGGGCGATGGAGATGATCAACGCCCCGGTGGGGAGCGGGCTGTGACGCAGCGTCAGGCAGAGGAGCTGGACCGCCCGCCCGCCCCCGTCCCCGGCTGCGAGACATGCGCGGGGTTCGCCGCACGGCGGGAACGGGCCCGCGCCCTGTACGACCGCAGCGCCGAGACCGACGCAAACGTGCTCCTGCGCCACCACCAGCGGCGCGAACACGGCGGCGTGGCCACGCCCCGCCGGGTCTTCCGCTACGTGCCGTACACGATCGTGCAGGACGCGCTGGGGGCAACGGAGTACGAGGCGCGGTGCGTCTCCGGGGACGAGGCCGAGTGCGGCGCCGAGTCCGGCGTACTGCACGACCCGGCGGACGTGGAGGAGTGGCAGCGCAGACACACGCAGGAGACCCGGCACCTTCGCTACCGCCGAAGCTTCGGCGACTACGCGGTACTGGAGCAGCAGCCCTGAGCAACCTGGGCAATTGGCCGCTTTGGCTCGCGACCGACCCCCGGAAAGGCCTGGTCGCGACCCTCCCCGCTGAGCCAAAGCGGCCAATTGCCTTTCGGGGCCCGCGTTTCGCCGCGGGGGGACTCCGGACAGGTCCTGGTCAGTCCGGCTGGATGGTGGGGTTGTCCGCGGGCTGGACGCGGCGGTTGTGGCCGCGGCCGCGGAGCGTGCCGTCCGCGCCGTACAGCGCGGCGCCGATGGGGATACCGCCCTCGGCGAGCCCGGCGCGGGCCTCGGCGACGGCGGTGGCGAGCCATGCGCGGGCCTGTGCCTGATCCATGGGTTCACTCTCCATCGGCGGAAGCACCGGGGCAACGTGCCACCTAGCAGGCCGCCCTCCCGTACGCTCCCGCGAGCGCGTGAAACGACTCCTTCGGCTCCCAGTGCCACTCCGACGACGGGTCGTCAGGGTCGTCCTTGAGGGGTTTCACCAGCGCGTAACTCGCCAGGTCGAGGTCGTACCGGGGAGCGTCGGGGCGATGCGGGGCATCGGGGCTGACGAAGGTGAAGGCGTGGGCCGCGTAGAGGCCGAGCGCCTCGAAGGCCGCCAGCACATCCGTCACGTACGCGGCCTGCGTCCGCTCGCTGCGAACCAGGTCACCCTTGATCTCGGGCGGTTCCTTGTCGAAGTCGACCACGTTCCAGCCCATGCCACCCTCTTCCGGCGCCCCCTCGAACGTGCAGCAGCCGAACTCCATGACGGCCAGCGGCTTGCGGCGCCGGATACGTACGAAGCGGCTCAGGTCGCGGATGTAGGCCGCGTGGGTGCGGTGGTAGCCGTAGTAGTCGACGCCGACGATGTCGAAGAGATCCCAGTCGGTCCATTCGAGGGCCTCGTCGTCGGCCGCCGCGTACGCCAGCCGGCCCTGGAAGACGGAGCGGCCGACGGCGGCGGCACGGGCGGTGAAGCGGCGCAGTTCCCGCAGCATGCGCACGGGGTCGAAGTTGCCGTTCAGGAGGTTGTCGATGCGTTCGCGGACGTCCTCGCCGGGGACGATGCCGGGAACGAACAGCCAGAACTCGCAGCCGACGCTCAGATGTACATCGGCGCCCTGTCGCCGCAGTCGCTCGGCGAAGCGGCCCGTCTCGGCGAGGTGGTCGAGGATCTCGGGCTCGGGTACGTCGCCCAGGGTCGGCTCCAGCCAGACACGCAGCCCGCGTTCGGCCGCCTCGGCGGCGGTGGCGGTGAGGCGGTCCACGCCGTCGCCGGTGATCTTGACGGAGGTGGCGTGCAGGTCGTGCCGTATCGCGTGCATGTCGGCGCGCATGCGGTGGGGGTGCCAGGCGGTGCCGGGGGTCTCGCCCGCTCCGACTTCGTACACGACGCCTCGGTAGGTCAGGCCGGGGCGGCGGCCTGTGTTGGGGGCGGCGGTGCTGGTGCTGGTACTGGCCGCGGCCGGTCCGGCGGACAGCAGGGAGACCCCGCCTGCGGCCGCGGTCATGCCTGCGGTCATGCCTGCGGTCATGCCTGCCGTCAGGCCCAGGAATCGTGCTCGGCTGATGTTCATCTTCCCCCTCTTCGCAGTGAGTTGACCCCAGTCTGGGAAGCGGGTGCGGTGATCGGTGTCGGCCGATGGTCTACGGGTGGGGGACGAAGGTATGAGACATCCGCGCCATGCGGCCATGTCGTACGTTCGCTGTACGTCCGCACGGCGTCAGACTCCGTCGACGAGCAGGGATGTGAGGCCGCGGTCGAGGGCTGGTTCCAGGTCCTCTCTGCCCGGCGCGACGACGGAGTACGAGCGGCGCAGGAAGCGGTGGAGGGCAGCCGTGTCGAACCGGATCATGGCCATGCCCAGCGGCGAGTGGACCTCCACGACCGTACGGAACGGTCCGCACGGCCAGATGTGCACGTCGCCGATTCCGGCGGGCATGCTCAGCCCCTCCTCCAGAAGCGCGCGGGCGAACGTCCACGTCACGCACTCGCCGTCGGCCGAGGTGTCGGCCGGGAAGTCGATGTGCATGGCGAGTGGGTCGGTGGAGTCGTAGCGCAGGGTGGCGGGCACCGGGAGTTCGAGGTACTCGGGGGTGATCAGGCGGGCGCGGGCGGGCTGTTCCAGGGTGATGTGCATGAGGGGACTCCGATTCGGTGGAGGGGCGTGGAGGCGGAGGGGCGTGGACCAGTTGGGCCGATCGCCTTCTCGACCTCGCGGAGGGGCCGCGTATTACGCCACCGCGGGAGTCACCTTCTGTGACCTGTGTCACCTTCCGTGATTACTTGAGTTTTTCGCCAACTAGCCTTACAAAATCGTCCTTGCCTCTGCCTTCGTACTCCAACTGGAGTGTTCCTTCCATGACCGACGGTCCCGTCGCGATGTCGGCACCGGCGTCCGCATCTGCATCCGCGTCCGCCACCGTCGCGTACACCCGGATCTTCGAGGAGCAGCAGCCGCGTCTCGTCGCGTACGCCCGCTCGCTCACCAGGAACTCCTGGACGGCCGAAGACCTCGTCGCGGAGGCGCACTTCCGCGTGTGGCGGCGGCTCTCCGCGGGGCACGAGATCGACAACGTACCGGCGTATCTGATGACGACGGTGCGGCATCTCGCGGCCGCCGCGGGCAGCAGCGCCGCGCGCGAGACCCCGCAGGATCCTCAGGACCCGCAGGGGCCGTGGGCCGCCGACCGGGCCGAGCGGGCTGGTCGGGCCGAGGGCGGGGTGCGCGACGGCGACCCGGCCGAGCAGGTGTCGTCGGTCGACCTGCTGGTACGGGTGCTGGGCCAACTGCCCGAGCGCTGGGTGGAGGCACTGTGGCTGGCGGAGGCCGAGGGGCAGCCGCTGGAGGCGGTGGGGCGGCGCATCGGTGCCAAGCAGGGCGCCACGGCGGTACTTCTGCACCGGGCCCGTGAAGGCATGCGCCAGGCGTTTCTGCGCGCCCAGTCCGGCGTCCCGGCCGACCCCGCGTGCGAGGCCCACTGGGGGCGCATGCCCGCTTACGTGCGCGGTACCGCGACATCCCGGCAGTCCGGGCAACTCCTCGGCCACGTGGACGGCTGCGACGACTGCCGAGCCCGGCTCGCCGCCCTGATGCGCGCGAACGACCGCCTGCCCGCGCTGGCCGGCCCCGCCCTGCTCGTCTTCGTCGTGGGCGGCGCGGGCAAGTTCCTGCTTCCCTTTGTGACGGGGGGTGTTGCTGCGGGGTCCGTTGGTGTGGGGGTTGTGGCTGGTGGCGCCGGTGGTGCGGGGGTCGCGGCCGGTGGGTCCGGTGGGGCGGCGGCTGCGGCGGGTGGGGTCGGCGGCGGGGCCGGGGGTGCGGTGGCCGCTGTGGGTGGGCACGGTGGCGGGTTGTTGCACGCGGCGCGTCACGCCGTGACCGGCACGGGCGGGGCGAAGGTGCCCACGGCGATCGCGGTCGGCGCGGCCGTCGCGGGCGCCGCCCTCGCGGCCGTGATCGCACTCGGCACGGGTGACTCGCCGTCAGCAGCCCGCGAGCGGGTGCCGTTGGCGGAGGCGCCGGTGGTGCGTCCGTCGGACGGTACGGTCGCGGAGATACCCGAGGAACGTGACGCATCCGCCGACGTGACTGACGAGACCGACGTGACTGAGGACCGGGCGAGCGGTGAGGCCGCGTCCTCGGCCGGCACCGGCGGGACCGGGACCGTCGTGGCCGACGCGGAGTCCGCGGGCGAGCCTACGCCGGCCCCGGGTGGGCCGGCGGACGAGGATGCAGGGGCGGACGGTCGGCCGCAGGACGGAACTGCACCGGGTAACTCGGGTATGCCGCCTGCCGAGTCCGAGTCCGAGTCCGAGTCCGAGTCCGAGTCCGAGTCCGAGTCCGAGTCCGGGGCCGGGGCCGGGGCCGAGTCCGACTCCGAGTCCGGTTCAGGATCCGAGTCCGATGCGGGTTCCGGTTCCGAGCCCGATACCGGTCCAGCGGACGAAGAGCCGGGAACGCCCGCGGACGAAGAGCCGGAAACACCCGCGGACGAGACCCCCGGGACCGGGGGCGGGGAGGCGGACTCTCCGGACGCGGAGACTCCGGGAACCGACGCCCCGGACACGGAGGCGCCGGAAACGGAAGATCCCGAAGTGGAGTGCCCGGAGGGGCAGTCCCCGGAGGTTGAAGCTCCTGAGGCCGTGGGTCCGGAGGGCGAACTCCCGGGTTATGAGGTTCCTGGGGCGGAGTCGCCGGAGGGGGAGTCCCC
>NZ_JBSFUU010000043.1:48668-82446 GCF_053591955.1 Streptomyces sp. NPDC002845
GAGTCCCCGGAGGTTGAAGCTCCTGAGGCCGTGGGTCCGGAGGGCGAACTCCCGGGTTATGAGGTTCCTGGGGCGGAGTCGCCGGAGGGGGAGTCCTCGGAGGTTGAAGCTCCTGAGGTCGAGGGTCCGGAGGGCGAACTCCCGGGTTATGAGGTTCCTGGGGCGGAGTCGCCGGAGGGGGAGTCCCCGAAGTCGGAGACGCCTGAGGTCGAGGCGCCGGGCACGGAAGCTCCTGAGGCCGAGACTCCGGAGGGGGAAGCCCCGAACTCCGAGCTTCCGGAGGGCGCAGCTCCTGGCTCCGAGACCCCGGAAGGGGAGGCCCGGGTTAGAGGTTCCTGGAGCGGAGTCGCCGGAAGGTGAGTCCCTGAAGCCGGAGTCTCCGGAAGTCGAGGCTCCCGACACGAAGGCCCCTGAGGGCGAGGCTCCGGGTTCCGAGGCCCCGGAGGGGAATGCCCCAGGCTCCGAAGCCCCGGAAACCGAAACCCCCGAGACACCATCACCGTCACCATCACCCGCGCCCCAGCCGGCCCCAGAAACCCCAACCCCCGCATACCCGGCTCCTGTTGAGACCCCCACCCCACCAGAGGCGCCCGAACCACCCCGGCCGACCCCGCTCCCGCCGAGCCGCCCGGTGCGGTCGACCCCGTGCCCGGTCCGGAGCCGACGCCCTCGAACGCCGAAGGCGACTGCGAGGACTGAGCGCACTCGGAACCCAAAACGGCACGGAACGGAAACCCGGAACACCCAGGACAGCCAGGACAGCCAAAACAACGGGACCTCGGAAACCCGAGCGGGGCTCAGGGCCCGAGTGACGTGAGGTACGCGTGCAGGTGGCCCGCGCCGTCGAGCATCGCTGTCGTACGGGCGGTGAGGGCGGTATGGCGGGTGGCGATGGCGGAGCGGAGCGCATCCGTGCTGCCCGTGCGGCGCAGGCCGTCCAGGACGGGGCGGATCTGGGCGAAGAGGTAGTGGCTGCGGCGGAGGGTGAGGATCAGGCGGGCGTCGCGGACGTCGCCGGGGGCGTAGCGACGGTACTTCGTGCCGCGCTCGCGGCCCGGGGAGAGCAACCCGGCGGACTCCCACACGCGCAGGGCCGAGGTGCGTACGCCCAGGAGCCCGGCGACCTCGCCGATCCGCAGGTCGCAGCCGGGGACCTCCGCGGGGGGCGACTCCCCGGCCAGCGCCTCCAGCGCCTCGCTCGCCGCCCGGAGGGACACCCGCTCCTCGTGCAGGGCGGCGTGCGCCGCGTCCACCAGGGCCAGGGCTCCGGGGACGTCGCCTCCGTGCACGGTTCGCATGATCTCCGCCGCGGGCACGGTGCCGTACCCCGTCGCCAGCGCCCGGTAGGCGAGGAGCGCGCGTCGGTGTACGTCGCCGAAAGCGCGGTAGCCCGACTCGGTGCGCGGGGCCGGGGGCAGGACGCCGGCCTCCTCGTAGTTGCGGATCTGCTGAGTGGAGACACCGGAGAGGCGGGCCAGATCGACGGGGCGGAGCCGCTCGCTGCTCATGGGTTTGAAGGTTAGAGGCGCTTGATCCTGGCTTCTGCACGGCCGCGACCTCAAAAGCGCCAACTCTTACTTCAGCAAACAACTTGAAGCCATGGGCGACCGCACCCGTGAGGAGGGCCGCGACGGCCTCGCCGCCTTCACGGCGATGACCTTGGCACCGTACTGACTGAGGGACGGGTGTACAGCGTGTACGGGCACTGGGGCCGCCGCCCCTTCAGAGGCGCGGGGCTGTATCGATATGCGGCTCCGCCGCGTGGGCGCGACAAGCCACAAACAACCCGCAGCCCCCAACAGCCGATTCCCCCACCCCCTACCGGGCAAGCGGGGTCGAAGGGGCGGCAGCCCCTGGGGGATGGGACGGGTAGGGGCGGCGGGGGCGAAACCCTCTGGGCCTCAGCCCCGGCCGGACCTCAGCCCTCCTCCCCACCGTCCTGCCTCTTCTCCCGCTCCCGCCGCTCCAACTCCTCCTCCCGGCGCCGCAGATCCTCCTCCCAGTCCTTGAGAAGAGCCTCGTCGGACTTCACCTCGTCCTCGGGAGCACCGGAAGCATCAGAGGAGCCGGAAGCACCAGAAGAACCGGAAGCCCCAGAACCATCACGCCCGTCATCGTCACGAAGAGACTTGAGGAACTCGGGGTTGTCATCAGGAGCAACCCAGCCCCCCTTCGCGGAGCGCCCCGCCCCGCCGGACACCGCCGAACGGTCACGCCCGACGATCAGCCACGCGATGGAACCGACGAGCGGAAAGAGAAGAATGAGGATGGCCCACAGGGGCTTGGGGATGTGGCGGACATCCTGCTCCTGAGTGGTGATGCAGTCGATGAACGCGTAGATGCTCAGTGCCAGTGGCACCAGGATCATCAGCACCCGGAGCATGTTCGATCCCCTTGTCCGTCATGTGAGCCGCCGTCGGGGGCGGTGTCCGGCCCCCCGGTGACGGCTCCAGAGTAGTGCGTACCCGATACTGGAACGCATGGCTTACGACGATCTTCGTTCGTTCCTCCGGGCCCTCGATCGGGAAGGCGACCTCCGGCGCATCGAGGCGGAGGTCGATCCGCACCTGGAGATCGGCGAGATCACCGACCGGGTCAACAAGTCCGGCGGCCCCGCCCTGCTGTTCGAGAACGTACGCGGGTCGAGTATGCCGCTCGCCATGAACGTCTTCGGAACGGACCGGCGGCTGCTGAAGGCCCTGGGGCTGAAGTCGTACGAGGAGATCAGCGAGAAGATCGGCGGGCTGCTCAAGCCCGAGCTGCCGCACGGGTTCGTCGGGGTGCGCGAGGCCTTCGGAAAGCTCGGCGCGATGACCCACGTACCGCCGAAGAAGGTCAAATCCGACAACGCACCCGTCCAGGAAGTCGTCCTGCACGGCGACGACGTCGACCTGGACACCCTGCCCGCCCTCTTCACCTGGCCCCAGGACGGCGGCTCCTTCTTCAACCTCGGGCTCACCCACACCAAGCACCCCGAGACCGGCGTACGCAACCTCGGCCTGTACCGCCTCCAGCGCCACGACCGGCGCACCATCGGCATGCACTGGCAGATCCACAAGGACAGCCGGAACCACTACCAGGTGGCCGCGAAGAAGGGAGAGCGGCTACCGGTCGCCATCGCCTTCGGCTGTCCGCCCGCGGTGACGTACGCCTCCACCGCGCCGCTCCCCGGCGACATCGACGAGTACCTCTTCGCCGGGTTCATCCAGGGCAAGCGGATCGAGATGGTCGACTGCAAGACCGTGCCGCTGCAGGTGCCGGCCAACGCCGAGGTCGTGCTCGAAGGGTGGCTGGAGCCGGGGAAGATGCTCCCGGAAGGGCCCTTCGGCGACCACACCGGGTTCTACACCCCGCAGGAACCCTTCCCCGCCCTCACCATCGACTGCGTCACCACGCGGAAGCGGCCGCTGCTCCAGTCGATCGTCGTCGGGCGCCCGCCGACGGAGGACGGGCCCCTCGGCCGGGCCACCGAGCGCTTCTTCCTCCCCCTGCTGAAGATCATCGTGCCGGACATCGTGGACTACCACCTCCCTGAGGCCGGCGGCTTCCACAACTGCGCGATCGTCTCGATCGACAAGAAGTACCCCAAGCACGCCCAGAAGGTCATGCACGCCATCTGGGGCGCCCACATGATGTCCCTGACCAAGCTGATCGTGGTCGTCGACTCCGACTGCGACGTCCACGACCTGCACGAGGTCGCCTGGCGGGCCCTCGGCAACACGGACTACGCCCGCGACCTCAGCGTCGTCGAGGGCCCGGTCGACCATCTCGACCACGCCTCCTACCAGCAGTTCTGGGGCGGCAAGGCGGGCATCGACGCGACGAAGAAGTGGCCCGAGGAGGGGTACACACGCGACGGCGGCTGGCCGGATATGGTCCTGTCCGACCCGAATACGGCCGAACGGGTGACAAAGCGGTGGAAGGAGTACGGGCTGTGAGGTGGCGGGAGATCATGCTCAGCAGCCGTCCCGGCGCGGGTTGTCCCCGCCGACGCGGGGGTTATTCGGAGTACGGCCTGTGACCAGCGCCTCCGCCGCGATCCCTCAGCCGGGGCGCACCAGAGCCTTCCTGCGGCTCGTGATGATCGAGCACTCGGTCTTCGCGCTGCCCTTCGCCTACATCGCCGCCCTGACGGCCATGTTCCAGGTGGACCGGAACATCCACTGGGGCCGGCTGCTGCTCGTGACCATCGCCATGGTCGGCCTGCGCACCTTCGCGATGGCCGCCAACCGGATCATCGACCGCGAGATCGACGCCCGGAACCCGCGTACCGCCCAGCGCGAGCTGGTGACGGGGGCCGTGAGCGTGAAGCACGCCTGGACGGGTGCGCTGATCGCGCTCGTCTTCTTCCTCGGCGCGGCCGCCCTGCTCAACCCCCTGTGCCTCGCCCTGGCGCCCCTCGCCGTGATCCCGATGGTCGTGTACCCGTACGGCAAGCGGTTCACGAACTTCCCCCAGGCGATCCTCGGCCTCGCCCAGGCCATGGGTCCGGTCGGCGGCTGGCTGGCGATCACCGGTGAGTGGTCCTGGCACGCGGTCGTCCTGGGCCTGGCCGTCGGCATCTGGATCGGCGGCTTCGACCTCATCTACGCCTGCCAGGACGTCGAGACGGACCGCGAGACCGGCGTCATGTCGGTCCCGGCCCGCTTCGGAATCCCGGCCGCGATCTGGGGGGCGCGCGTCTGCCACGGCCTCACGACCGCCCTCCTCGTCTGGTACGCCGTCCTCACGGACGCGGGCGGCTTCTTCTGGCTGGGGCTGGCGATTGTCGCGGGGGCGTTCGTGTACGAGCACCGGATTGTCCGGCCGCACGATCTGTCACGCCTCGACCGCGCGTTCTTCTCGACGAACGGTTTCATCGGGATAAGCCTTTTCGTCTGCGCGCTCATCGACCTCATGGTGCGCGGGCTGACCCTTTGACACGTTCGGGTGGGGGCTGGGCCAGACCGAAGCCGGCGCGATCGCGATCCGCCGGACAGGCCCCAAGCCGTCCCTAAGGGGTCCTTGCACTATGCCCGCCCGGGTCGCGCGGCCTGGCACCGCACCTCGCTGCGTTGCCGAAAAGCCCTGGTAGCGGAGCTACCAGGGCTCTCCGGCGCCTTGCGATGCACGGCACCAGACCACGCGACCTCATCGGACGCTCATAGTGCAAGGACCCCTAAGCCATGAGCGCCCGAGGGTCTTCACGGCGACGGAACACGAACGCCGCCACCAGGCCCGACACCAGACCGATCAGATGGCCCTGCCAGCTGACGCCGGTCTGTGTGGGGGCGATGCCCGCGAGGATCGAGCCGCCCCAGACCGCGCCGATCAGTACGCCGACGAGGACACCGAGCGGGCGTCGCTCGACGAAACCGCTGACGAGCAGGAAGCCGAAGAGGCCGAATATCAGGCCGGAGGCTCCCGCCGTGTTGGTGTGGGCCGGGGCTATGAGCCAGACGCCCAGGCCGTCGGCGACGATGATCAGCGCGCAGACGGCGGCGAACCGGCGCAGACCGCCGAGGGCCGAGAGGAAACCGAGGACCAGCAGCGGCACGCTGTTCGCGGCCACGTGGGCGAAGCCGAAGTGGATGAAGGCGGCGGGGACGACATCGACCAGCTCGGAGGACGTGCGCGGAACGATGCCGAACCGGTCCAGCGCGTGGCCGCTGGCCACATCCACCGCTTCGAGCAGCCACAGCAGCGCCACCCAGCCCACCATCAGCTTGGCCGCCGTCTTCGCGCGGTCGCCGCGCGTCCACGCGGGACCCCTGCCGGGCCCCGAGCCGGTTCCCGTCCCCATACCCGTACCAGACACAGCCACCACCCCCGCCATTCTCTCGTCCCCTCCGGGGAACGGCCGGACCCCCTCGTCCGGTTCCCGCCCCACGCGGCCGGATAGGCTCGGTGCCGTGAACCCACTCAAGCCAGGAGAGACGGCGCGTACGCCTTGGATCGTAGGGGTCTCCGGCGCCTCCGGCACGCCATACGCCGCCGCCGTGCTCCGTGGACTCCTCGATGCGGGGGAGAGCGTCGACCTGGTCGTCAGCCGGGCCTCACGGCTCACGCTGCTCGACGAGACGGGGATCTCGTTCCGGGACGCGCACTGGCGGGACGACCTCGGGGAATGGCTGTCGCGGGGCGCCGACGGGAAGCCGAAGGCCTTCGACGACGTACGCGTCGACGACGTACGGCATTGGGGGCCGGGGGATCTCGCCGCCGGGCCGTCGTCCGGGTCGTACCCCACCAAGGGGATGCTGATCGTGCCCGCCTCGACCGCCTGTGTCGCCGGGGTCGCCCTCGGGCTGAGCAAGGACCTGCTCCAGCGGGCGGCGAGCGTGACGCTCAAGGAGGGGCGGCGGCTCGTCGTCGCCGTACGGGAGACACCGTTGAACGGGCAGACGCTCAAGCACCTGGTGACGCTGGACGAGGCGGGGGCCGTGGTGCTGCCCGCGTCGCCGGCGTTCTACGCGGGGGCCACGCACATCCAGGATCTGGTGGACTTCGTCGCCGGGCGGGTGCTCGACGCGGCGGGGGTGGGGCATCGGCTGTACCGGCGGTGGGAGGGGGAGCTGGGGGGCGGATTCGGGCCCGGACCGGCCCGTACGCCTTGAGGGGCACCGCCGTTCGCGCTACGTCCTCGCGCACTGCCTCGCATAATCCTGCGTAACGCACAGCTCGTAACTCATAGTAACCAGCAGCATCACTCGTCACTTTCAGTCACTCTTCAGCGGAAGGCTATCGATCGCAATGGACGCGGTGGACAGGCAGCTCATCCAGGCCCTGAGAGAGAACGGCCGGGCCTCCTACGCGGAGCTGGGACGCCTCGTCGGACTGTCGGGACCCAGTGTCACCGACCGCATCAACCGGCTGGAGGCGGCCGGCGTGATCACGGGATATCGCGCGACCGTCGACGCCGCCTCGCTCGGCCTCGGGGTCACCGCCCTGATCGGCATCTCGCTCTCCGACGCCGTCGACCACGAGGACGTGGCGCAGCGGCTGAAGGACCTGCCCGAGATCGAGGACTGCTGGTTCATCGCGGGCGACGACTCGTACATGCTCAAGGTGCGGGCGTCGGACGTGGACGGGCTGGAGAAGACCATCCGGCGGCTGTCCGGGACCAAGGGCGTCTCCCGTACGCGGACGACCATCGTGCTCTCCACGAAGTGGGAGAACCGGGTGGGTGAGCTGCCGGAAGAGGACTGAGGCCGGGGGCGTACGGTTGCGTACGGTTGGCGGGTCTGTCGTGGTGATGTCGTAGTGAAAGGTGAGGGCATGGATGTCGGGCTCAAGCGCGAGCTGGAGGACAAGGTCCGGGCCGGTGAACGGCTGACCCGTGAGGACGGCATCGCGCTGTACGAGTCGGACGACCTGGCCTGGCTGGGCGGGCTCGCCCACGAGGTGCGGACGCGGAAGAACGGCGACGTCGTCCACTTCAACGTCAACCGGCACCTCAACATGACCAACGTGTGCACGGCGTCGTGCGCGTACTGCTCCTTCCAGCGCAAGCCGGGGGAGAAGGACGCGTACACCATGCGCATCGAGGAGGCCGTACGCCTCGCCAAGACGATGGAGTCCGAGAACCTCACCGAGCTGCACATCGTCAACGGGCTGCATCCGAACCTGCCGTGGCGGTACTACCCGCGGTCGCTGCGCGAGCTGAAGGCGGCCCTTCCGCACGTCTCCCTGAAGGCCTTCACGGCGACCGAGATCCACCACTTCGAGACGATCTCGGGGCTCAGCGCGTCCGAGATCCTCGACGAGCTGATCGACGCGGGTCTGGAGTCCCTCACCGGCGGCGGTGCGGAGATCTTCGACTGGGAGGTCCGGCAGCACATCGTCGACCACCGGACGCACTGGGAGGACTGGTCGCGCATTCACCGGCTCGCGCACGAGAAGGGGCTGAAGACCCCGTGCACGATGCTGTACGGCCACATCGAGGAGCCGCGTCACCGGGTCGACCACGTGCTGCGGCTCCGTGAGCTCCAGGACGAGACCGGCGGCTTCCAGGTCTTCATCCCGCTGCGCTACCAGCACGACTTCGTCGACATGAAGGACGGCAAGGTCCGCAACCGTCTCCAGGCCCGTACGTCGATGGCCACGGGGGCGGAGGCGTTGAAGACCTTCGCGGTGTCCCGGTTGCTGTTCGACAACGTGCCGCACGTCAAGGTCTTCTGGGTCATGCACGGCGTCCAGACCGCGCAGTTGGCTCTCCAGCACGGGGCCGACGACATGGACGGCTCGGTGGTCGAGTACAAGATCACCCACGACGCGGACAACTACGGCACGCCGAACAAGCTGACCCGCGAGGACCTGCTCGACCTCATCCGTGACGCCGGGTTCCGTCCGGTTGAGCGGAATACGCGGTATGAGGTGATCCGGGAGTACGAAGGGGTCGACGCGGGGCGTCGGGAGTCGCCTCAGCCGATGCGGGTCTGAGGACGGGTCCTTGCCCACCCACCCCACGCCCTCAGCGGGGGTCTGGGGGCGGCAGCCCCCAGACGGGGTCGAAGGGGCGCCGCCCCTGGAGGATGGGAACGGGCAGGGGCGGCGGGGGTGAAAACCGGTCGGCGGTGGGACCCCGGTGAGGCACTGGCGTCGCGGCCTTCAGAGTTCTTGAAGAACCGCATCTGTAATAGATAATCTCCCGTTATGCTCCTTACGTTCCACCTCGACCCACCCATCACCCCCACCCTCCGCGACGGCATCGTCGACCTCTGGGTGGACGTCACCAACGCGGGCGGAGCCGTCGGGTTCGTGCCGCCGGTGGAGGCGGGGGTGATACGGCCGGAGCTGGTGAGGTACTTCGCGGGGATCACAGAGGGGCGGATACGACTGCTCGTCGGGTACGACGGCGACGGCAGGGTCGCCGCAACCGCGTTCTTCAGCTTCAACACGCACCGCCTGATGACCCACTGGGCCTGGCTCTACACCGTGATGGTGCACCCGGGACATCAGGGCAAGGGATACGGCCGCGACCTGCTGGCCGCAGCCGAAGAGGCCGCCCGCGGCTTCGGCGGTATCGAGGCGATCCGGCTCGGCTGCAGAGGCGGGCTCGGCCTGGAGCACTTCTACGCGGCCTGCGGCTACAAGGAGGTCGGCCGGGTCCCCGGCGCCATCCGGGTCGCCCCCGGCGAGTACCGGGACGACATCACGATGCTGCTGCCGCTGGACTGAGCCCGCGCACCCCCCTGCAAGACCGCGACCCGACCGTGTTTCACTGGACGGTGCCCCTTTGGGAACGTTCGGATGGGGACGTTCGGAACATTCGGAACGGAAGAGTGGATTGAGATGCTCCGCTACACACTGATGCGCCTCGGAATCTTCGTGGGCTGCTTCGTGGTCGTCTGGGGCCTCGTCTATTCCGGCCTCGCCCCCCGCGGCCTGGGCTCCTCCAACGGCATGTGGATGATCATGCTGGCCCTCCTGCTCTCCGCCCCCATCAGCTTCGTGGTCCTCCGCAAGGAGCGCGACCGCGCCTCCGTCCGGATCGTCCAGCGCGTCGACCGCGTCAAGGCCAACCTGGACGCCAACCGCAACCAGGAGGACGACGCCGTCGACGAGGCGAGCGCACAGGGGCAGGCGCAGGGGCACGTGCAGGGCCAGGTCCCGTAGCTCCGCCGTACGCCCTACGCCGTACGGTCGCTTCCGCGTCTCGGCAGCGATACCACCGGGTAACTGTGCGGGCCCCGGCACTTACTCTCGGCCGGAACCATGGTGTGGAATGACCGAATCCACGCCAGTAGAGCAGGCAGCTGCACAGCGGCAGACATCCGCACAACATAGGGGGAACCGTGGCACGAGCACGGGCGCAAGGCGGCCTACGGCGCGTAGCCGAGGCCGTCGCATCCGGCACCGATCCACGCACGGCGGCGCAGGAGGAACTGCGACGCCACACCGGACGGGGGACGCGTACCGAAGGCGTCCAGAGCACCGGTGGCGACGAGTACGAAGTACAGGAAGAGGGCATGGACCCGGCCGATTTCCCGGCGGCCCGGGAACAGGGCGGCTCCATCGACACCGTCATGCGGCAGAAGACGGTGCCGCTGGACGAGGCCGGGGAGGCGCTCGGCAGAAGCGAGCAGCTCCGCGAGGGCGGCGAGGCGGTGCACGCCATCTGCCCGATGGTGATCCCCAAGGGCCGCTCGTTCATCTCCATGCTGCCGGTGCTGATGCTGCTCGTGGTGGGCGTGGTGGGCACGTCGATCGTGGGGGCGGCCGGTGACGGGGTTCTCACCAACCCGCTGTTCGGCGTGCACTACTGGATCATCGCGGTGCTCGCCGTCGCCTTCGTGTGGTGGCGTCAGGGCATGGTCATGGTGCCCGACGGCTGCCAGGCGATGATCACCCGCTTCGGCAAGCTGGAGAAGGTCGTCGGCCCGGGCCGCGTCATCCTGCTGAGCCCCTGGAAGCGGGTCTCGTACATCGTCAACACCACGCGCGAGTACCCGTTCAACGCGCCGGTGCGCGAGGCCCCGACCAAGGGCGGCGTGAAGGCGTCGATCGACCTGTTCATCCAGTTCCGGATCAGCGACCCGACCGAGTTCGTCTACACGCTGGGCGCGGTGCGCGGCTTCGAGGAGAAGCTGAGCAATGCCGTCAGCGAGACGATCCGCAGTCTCATCTACGAGCAGGAAGCCGCCGGCATCTACGACATGGTCGGCGAGGACACCGGACGCCTCCTGGAACAGCTCAACCAGCAGTTCCGCCCGGCCGTAGAGCTGACCAACGCCAACATCACCCACGCCGAGCCGTCCGACCAGCGCTACCGCATGGACCTGGCGGCGCCCGAGATGGTGCGCGTCGCCAAGGAGGCGTACACCCACGAGTACGCCCTCCAGCTCCGTAAGGAACAGGACGAGGGCGACCTGACCCGCGAGCTCGCCTCCAGCCAGGAGACGCTCTCCGCGATCCAGGCCGACATCGCCCAGTACCAGGCGCAGATGGACACCGCGGTGGAGCGCGAGACCAACCGCGCCGAGGCCCTGGCCCGCCAGCGCTACGTCCAGGCGGAGTCGGAGGCGAAGGCCAACGCGGCGCTGCTGGAGGCACAGGCGCTGGACATCCGCGCGGTGACCACGGCGGAGGCGCCGGAGATCCTGGAGTACCGCTACCAGCAGCAGGTCCTCGACACACTGGAGCAGGTCGCCGACCACCTGCCGAGGCTGGTCCGCATCGGCGGTTCCACCGACGGCGAGGGAGTCTCCGGGATCGACTTCCTGGAGCTGGCCCGCGAGCTGGTCGGCGAACGCGGCACGGAACTGTTCACCGACGAGGACATGGCAGCCGTACGCGGCCGCCTCGCGGAGGTGTCCGAGCGGATCGCCTCGCGCGAGGAGGAGATCGGCGCGCTGCTGGCGGCGGACCGGCCCACGGTGCCCCAGGTGCCCGACGGCACCACGTCGGCCGACGTATCCAACCCATCTGCACCTGAGTCGTCCGAGCCGTCCGAGGAGGCCGAGCTGTGAGCACCGCCCGTATGAGCCGCCGGTCGGTCATCGCCGAGGCCGTCGCCCCCTGGAGCGAGATCGCCCAGCTGCTGCGCGGCGGCGAGGCCGGCACCCTGATCCCGGTCATCATCCCCCGCCACCGGCGCCGCCTGTGGTGGATGCTGCCGCTGTGGCTCGGTGTCTACGCCGTGCTGACGGGCGTGTTCCTGTCGCTGCGGGAAGCGGACTCCGACGGAGCCGCGGACTTCGCCTACGGCGCCCTCGCCACGCTCTCCTACGTCGGCGGCGCCGTGCTGCTGCTGATCGGCGCCCTGTGGTGGTGGCGCTCGTCGATCGTCGAGATCGAGCAGGGCACCAACGGTGTGCTGACCCGCTACGGCGCCGTCACCCGCACCCTGGAGGCCGGCCGCCACTACCTCTGGCACCCCTGGTCACGGGTCGACTTCGTCGTCGACACGGCCACCGAAATCCCGTACTCCGCACCGGTGATGGCCTGCCCGACGCGGGAGAACGTGCCGTTGCGCTCGATCGAGTTCTTCCTGAAGTTCCGTATCAGCGACGCCGTACTGTTCGTACGGACCATCGGCGCGGGCAACTTCGACCTGGTGCTCTCCAGCGCCGTGCAGGACGCGATCCGCCAGCGCGCCCGCAAGATGCGCACCGAGCGCGCCTACGACCTGCGCGGTTCGGACGTGGCCGACATGCAGGAGCTGCTCAACCGTCAGCTGTCCGGCTACGGCGTGCGCATCACCGGCTCCAACATCCCGGACGTACAGCTGCCGACGCAGTACCAGCAGCACCTGGCCACCCGGGAGCGGGTCTCCAAGGAGCGCACCGCGTACGAGCAGGAGTGGGGCCTGATCCGCAAGCGCCGGATCGACAGCCTGGGCATGGACATCGAGCGTGCGAAGAAGGTCCGCGACGCCCGTATCGTCGAGGTCAGGGCCGCGCTGAACCGGGCCCGCGAGGAGGTCGCCCAGCTGCTGGAGCAGCAGGAGACCAACGCCCAGCGCGTGCGGTTCGAGATCGAGACGAGGGGCCGCAGCGGGCTCATCGCCGCCGAGAACGAGGCCCGCGCCCAGCGCGCCCTCGCCACGGCCTACCGCGACAACCGCGCCGTGCTCCAGTACGAACTGGCCCGCCGTCGCCTGGAGGTGGGCGCCAAGCTCGCGGGCCGGGCCCCGCAGCCGGTGGTCGTACGGACGGACGGCACCAGCGCGGACACCTCCGCACTGTCGACGCTGCTCACCGCCCAGCTGCTGCCGCGGCTGGCGGCCCTGCCGTCCGGCGAGGGGCGGCCGTGGTCCAACGGACACGTGCGCTACGAGGACGAGGCGGACGGCGAGGAGTAGGCCACCGCAGCAGTACAAGCAGCAGTACAAGCAGCAATACAAGCAGCAATACAAGCAGCAATACAAGCAGCAATACAAGCAGCAGTGCAAGCAGCAGTGCAAGCCGTATGGGCCGGGCGGGATCATCCCTCCCGGCCCGTACTGCCTGACCTCCCGGCCCGTAGGCTGATCGGCATGGGTGCTGTGAAGACCAAACGGATGCCGCGCGCCGTCCGTGAGCAGCAGATGCTGGATGCCGCCGTACAGATTTTCGGGCAGCGGGGATACCGGGCTGCCTCGATGGACGAGATCGCCGAACTGGCGGGCGTGTCGAAGCCGTTGGTCTACCTGTATCTGAATTCGAAGGAAGACCTCTTCACCGCCTGCATCCGCCGCGAGGCCAAGGCACTCACCGGCGCCGTACGGGCGGGCGTACCGGCCGGGCTGCCCGCCGACCGTCAGCTCTGGGAAGGCCTGCGGGCGTTCTTCACGCACACCGCGCGGAACCCGGACGGCTGGTCGGTGCTGCACCTCCAGGCGCGTACGCACGGCGAACCGTTCGCGGCCGAGGTGGCCGCGATGCGGGAGGAGTTGGTGGCGTTCGTCACGGAGCTGATCGCGGCCGGCGCCCGCGAGGCCCACCGCGACCCCTCCCTCCCCGAACACGAGGTCGCCGGTCTCGCCGAGGCCCTCGTCGGCGCCGCCGAGTCCCTCGCCGCCTGGGCCAACACCACCCCGGGCGTCACCGCCAGACAGGCCGCCGCCACCCTCATGAACTTCGCCTGGGCGGGCCTCGGCGGACTGATCGAGGGCCGCCCCTGGTCACCGCCCGCCGAGTCGGCCGCCGGTCCACACCTCACCGCTGAGATGTAGACGGTCGCCGGTACGCAGCTCGAACAGGTCACCGTCGGCCGCGTACGTCACCGTCCCCGGCAACAGCACCGGCGCCCTGAACTCCGCCCGCACCCGCACCGCCACCGACTCCGGCAGCCGCTGCTCGGCCAGACAGCGCGCCACGGTCCACATCCCGTGGGCTATGGCGCGCGGGAAGCCGAAGAGGCGGGCGGTGAGGGGGTGCAGGTGGATGGGGTTCCGGTCGCCGGAGACGGACCCGTACCGCCGCCCCACGTCCCCGCCGAGCCGCCAGTCGGTGACGGCGGGGAGCGGCTTGCGGTCGCGGGCCTTGGGGGCGACCGGGGCTGTCGTCGTACGGTGCCGTGCCAGGTAGGTGCTCCTGGACTCCCATACGAGATCACCGGCGGCCCGCATCTCGGTCACCACCGTGGCTTCGGTGCCACGGCGATGGGGCGCCAATTCATGGACGTACACGGTGAGTTCGTACTCCCCGGTGGCGGGCAGCTCCCCGTGCCGGGTGATGTCCACAGACGTGTGGACGAGACCGAGCAACGGGAAGGGGAAGGCACGGCTCGCCATGATCCGCATGGCCAGGGGGAAGCCGAGGACGTGGGGGTACGTGAGGGGGACGGCGTCCTCGCCGGTGGCGAACCCGCAGATCCGCTCGTAGGCGGCGAGGCGGGCGAGGTCTATGCGGATGCCGGGGAGACGGAGGGGGGTGCGGGGCCAATCGGTCGCCGTGTGGGGGAGCTTGAGTTTCTTGTACGGAGAGAGGAGAGCGCCCTTGGCGAGGAGAGGGGTGAGGCCGGGGGAGGAGGTGAGGGTCTGCATAGGGTGGGTCCCCCTTGTCTCGACTGCCTGTGCATGAGCGCGCCCGGTAGGGGCGCGGGGCTGTGTGGACATATGCGGCTCCGCCGCGCGGGCGCGACCAGCCGCATACGGCCCGCAGCTTCGACCAGACCGGCTGCTCAAGCCCCCAAAAGGCTCTGCCCGCAAACCCGCACAACTTGCCCGTTCACCGCTCCCGACCCCGGCTGCGCGAGCCAAGCCGTCGTCTCGGCCACGTCGACCGGCAGCCCGCCCTGCGCAAGGGAGTTCATGCGCCGCCCCGCCTCCCGGATGAACAGAGGCACGGCCGCGGTCATCCTGGTCTCGATGAACCCGGGAGCGACGGCGTTGACGGTGACCCCGTGCTCGGCGAGCGCACGGGGCGCGAGTGAGCGCACGAGCCCGATGATCCCGGCCTTGCTCGCGGCGTAGTTGGTCTGCCCGGCGTTCCCGGCGATCCCCGAGATGGAGGCGGTGGCAACGACCCGCCCACCAGGATTCAGGACCTTGGCGGCGAGGAGCGCGTCGGTCGTGCGGAGCACACTCGCGAGGTTCACGTCGAGCACGGAACTCCACCGGTCGGCGGCCATGTTGGCGAGCCGGCGGTCCCGGGTGATGCCCGCGTTGTGGACGAGGATGTCGAGCCCGTCGGGCAGTTCGGCGGCGATGCGCTCGCCCGCGTCGGCCGAGGTGATGTCGAGGGGAAGCGGGGACCCGCTCAACTTGGCGGCGGTGGCGGCGAGTTCCGCCTCGGCCGCCGGAACGTCGAGGCACACCACCCGCGCCCCGTCCCGCGCCAGCGTCTCGGCCACGGCCGCCCCGATCCCGCGCGCGGCTCCGGTGACGAGCGCGGTCTTCCCGGCGAGGGGCCGCGTCCAGCCGTCCGGCGAAGCCATGGCACCCCCGGCCCCCACCTGGATCACCTGCCCGCTGACGTACGCCGACTTGGGCGAGAGGAGGAAACGGAGGGTCGACTCGGCGGCGCCGGGGTCCGCCACTCGTACGAGGTTGACGGTCCGCCCACGCCCGATCTCCTTGCCGAGAGACCGTGCGAAACCCTCCAACGCCTGCTGTGCGGCGGCCTGTTGGTGATCGTCGACGTCCAGCGGCGCGCCCAGCACGACCACGCGCCCGCTCTCGGCGACCGACCGTACGACGGGGTGCAGGGCGGCGTGCACCTCGGCGAGGGCCTCGACATCGGCGACCCCCGTCGCATCGAGGACGACGGCGGCGGGCCGCTCGGCGGCTTCGGAGACCTCAAGCCCCGTACGAGCGAGTACGCCCCCCAAGCTGACCCCTGAGCCGATCTCCAAACCGTCAAGGCGGGACTTCCCCGCAGTCACCCGAAGCGCCGCCCCCTCCAGTCCCGGCCGCTCGGCCGACCACCGGCGCAGTACCGCCGGTTGCGGCAGTCCGAGCCGCCGGGTGAGGAAACGACCGGGCGCGGTACCCGTGAGGCGCAGATAGCGGTCGGCCATGCCTGAACTCCCAGTCTTATTTACTCTGGAGTAAGGTTACCCAAGGTAAGCCTACGTCAAGGGTGAGGAGAAGGTCGAGATGATCCCCCTGAAGCCCCTCACGACCCGCCGTGTGGCCGTCGTGGCCGGAGCCCGCATCCCCTTCGCCCGCTCCGACGGCCCCTACGCCACCGCCTCCAACCAGGAGATGCTGACGGCGGCGGTGGACGCCCTGGCCGACCGGCACGGGCTCCAGGGGCCGGGCGCCGTGGGCGAGCTGGTCGCCGGAGCCGTCCTGAAGCACAGCCGCGACTTCAACCTCGCCCGCGAGACGGTCCTCGGCTCGAAGCTCGACGCCCGCACCCCCGCGTACGACATCCAGCAGGCCTGCGGCACCGGCCTCCAGGCGGTGATCGCGGCGGCCAACAAGATCGCCCTCGGCCAGACGGACTCCGCGATCGCGGGCGGCGCGGACACGGCGAGCGACGCGCCCCTCGGTGTGAACGACGACCTGCGCCGCATCCTCCTCGAAGTGAGGCGGGCGAAGTCGCCGGGTGCACGCCTGAAGGCGCTGACCCGTGTCCGCCCCTCGCAGCTCGTCCCCGACATCCCCCGCAACGCCGAACCCAGCACCGGCCTGTCGATGGGCGACCACGCGGCGGTCACGGCCCGCGCCTGGGGTGTCTCCCGGGAGGCCCAGGACGAACTGGCGGCGACGAGTCACCAGCGGCTGGCGGCGGCGTACGAACGCGGCTTCTTCGAGGACCTGGTGGTACCGTTCCGCGGCCTGGCCCGCGACCAGAACCTCCGCCCCGGCTCGACGACCGCCGAACTTGCCACGCTCAAGCCGGTGTTCGGCGTGGCGGACCCCTACCCCACCATGACGGCGGGCAATTCGACCCCGCTGACGGACGGCGCGGCGACCGTGCTGCTGGCGAGCGAGGAGTGGGCCGAGGCGCGGGGTCTTGAGCCGCTCGCGTACCTGACGGCGTACGAGACGGCGGCCGTCGACTTCGCCGGCGGTGATGTGGCGGGCGGCGAGGACGGCCTGCTGATGGCACCGGCGTACGCGGTCCCGCGCATGCTGGAGCGGGCGGGCCTCGGACTCGGCGACTTCGACCTCGTCGAGATCCACGAGGCGTTCGCGTCCCAGGTGCTGGCGACGCTCGCGGCCTGGGAGAAGCGGGGGCTCGGGCCCGTGGACCGTGCCCGCCTCAACGTGGCGGGCTCGTCTTTCGCGACCGGCCACCCCTTCGCGGCGACGGGCGCCCGGATCGTGGCCACGCTCGCGAAGCTGCTGTCGGAACGGGACGCGCCGGGCCGCGGGCTGATCTCGATCTGCGCGGCCGGGGGCCAGGGGGTGACGGCGATCCTCGAACGACCGTGAGCGAACGCGCGTGAGGAGTGAGTGAAGATCGCACGAGACCCTGAAGTCGCGACTCTGAAGTCACGACTCTCCCAAGGAAGTTGAGGAACTCTCAGGTAACTTGACCTGCCCTTGGCGTGCCCTGGTGCGATACGAGATCCACTCGTGGCTGTTCCGTCGAGACTGCACATCCCCGGCGCCGTACCATCTCCACAACCACATGAACTCCACACGCAGGCCTCGTACGATCCTCAATCAACACGGGCAGCGAACCCCCGCCCGAGCCGTGTTGAACGTCGCCAGGAGCCGCCCGTGTCCAACCTCGACCACACCCGCACGTCACCCACGGACACGGAACCCGAGCTGAGGCGGCTGGACGGCATCGTGCGGGAGGCGTACGTGCCGCCGCTCGCCACGCCCGTGACGCACGGGTCGCTCGCGGACATCCCGTTCGACAACGCGAGCCAGGCGCCCAAGGACGTCGTCCTCAGCCGTAAGGAAGGTGGGAACGGCGAGGACGGTGCGGACGAGGGGAGCGACGGTGAGTGGCGGGACGTGACGGCCGCGGAGTTCGCGGAGCAGGTGCTGGCGGTGGCGAAGGGCCTGATCGCCGAAGGGCTGATGCCGGGCGACCGGCTCGCGATCATGGCGCGTACGACGTACGAGTGGACGCTTCTCGACTTCGCCGCCTGGGCCGCCGGCCTGGTCACGGTCCCCATCTACCCCACCTCCTCCGTCTTCCAGACCCGCTGGATCCTCCAGGACTCCGGCGCGGTGGCCCTGGCCACGGAGACGGCGGGCCAGGCCGCCGCCCTCGGCCCCCAGCAGGACCGGCTCCCCGACCTCCGCCACGTCTGGGTCTTCGAGAAGGGCCACGTGGACCGGCTGGCCGAGCTGGGCCGCGACCGCCAGGACCAGGAAGTCGCCGTACGCCGTGGGGTGCTGGGCCCCGACACGCTGGCCACCCTCATCTACACCTCGGGCACGACCGGCCGCCCCAAGGGCTGCGCCATCACCCACGGCAACTTCTTCGCCGAGGTCGACAACGCGATCGACCTCCTCTACCCGATCTTCCGCCAACGCACGGAGGAGGAAGCCTCCACCCTCCTCTACCTCCCCCTCGCGCACGTCTTCGGCCGCATGGTCGCGATCGGCTGCATGCGGGCGAGGGTACGGCTGGGCCACTCGCCGAGCCTGCGCACGGAGGACCTGGTGGCGGACATGACGTCCTTCAGGCCGACCTTCCTCCTGGCGATCCCGTACGTCCTGGAGAAGGTCTTCAACCGAGCCCGCGCCACCGCCGAACGCCTCGGCCGCGCCTCCTCCTTCGACCGCGCGGCAGGCGTGGCCCGCCGCTACGGCGAGGCGCTGGAGGCCGAGCAACACGGGACCGGCCCCGGCCCGTCCCGCTACCTGCGGACCGCCCGCGCCTTCTACGACCCCCTGGTCTACCGCCGCATCCGCAACGCGCTCGGCGGCCGCGTCCGCTACGTCATCTGCGGCGGCTCCCCCCTCGGCCGCCGCCTCGCCGCCTTCTACGCCGGCGCGGGCATCGACGTCTTCGAGGGCTACGGCCTCACCGAGACGACAGCGGCCGTCACGGTCACCCCACCCAACCGCCCCCGCCTGGGCACGGTGGGTCACCCGCTGCCGGGCACCCGGGTCCGTATCGCGGCCGACGGCGAGATACTCCTCCACGGCCCCCAGATCTTCCGCGGCTACTGGGACCCCCACGCGGGCGGCGTGGTCCCGGCCACTCCCGACGGCTGGCTCCCCACCGGCGACATCGGCCGGCTCGACGAGGACGGCTACCTCACCATCACCGGCCGCAAGAAGGAGATCCTGGTCACCGACAGCGGCAAAAACGTAGCCCCGGCCCCACTCGAAAACTGGCTCCGCTCCCACCCTCTCATCGCCCACTGCATGGTCGTCGGCGACCGCCGCCCCTACGTCACCGCCCTCATCACCCTCGACCCCGAAGGCGTCAGCCACTGGCGCCAGATGAACGACAAACACAGCCTCCCACCCGAACACATCGCCGACGACCCCGAACTCCGCGCCGTCCTCCAACGCGCCATCGACGAAGCCAACAAACTCGTCTCCCGCCCCGAGTCCATCCGCCGCTTCACCATCCTGAAACGCGACCTCACGGAGGAGGAGGGCCACCTGACCCCGTCGATGAAGCTCCGGCGGGAGGTGGTGGAGGAGGACTTCGCGGGGGAGATCGAGGGGTTGTACGGCACGTAGGTGGACGTGGGTCCGGTGGAGGTTGCCCGCCCGAGGATGCCTCACGGAGTTCGCACCCACGGGATGTGACGCAGGTCACTTTGAGGTTTGTGGAGATTGCGTGTGGCTGGCATGAATGCCCTGTATTGGTCCTGTGGACTCGTGTCTCTTCGCCCCCTACCGTCACTTGGCGATCGCGTTGCGTGATCGCATCGTGGAGCACGGGGGAGGGTCCGGGGGATGTTTCGTAACGCCCGCGCACGCAGGAGCTCTGGCAGAGCCGTGGCCGTGGGCCTGGTCTGCGCACTGGCTTCCGGTCTGATTTCGGTGTCGGGTGCGGCTGCGGTGTCGGCCCAGTCGGCCGCTGCCGGAGGCGTCGCATCGACTGCTCAGTCGGAGGCCGCGGGCGATGGTCCGGGTGCGGTGACCGAGACGGAGGCTCTCGCCGAGGCGAAACGTATCGGCAAGAAGGTGGAAGTGGTCTCGCTGCGCGGTGAGAGCAGCGAGGTGTTCGCCACGCCCGAGGGCGAGTTAGAGGCTCGGGAGTATCTGCGGCCGGTGTGGACGCGGATCGACGGCCAGTGGCAGGCGGTCGACACCACCCTGGCCAAGGCAGATGGCATGGTGGCGCCGAAGGCGGCCTCGGCCGACGTGGCCTTTTCCGGCGGCGGGCAAGGACCGCTGGTCCGTCTTCAGCGCGCGGGCCGCATGTTGGAGCTGACCTGGCCGGGAACCGTGCCGACGCCGGCGCTCGACGGGGACACGGCCACGTACACCGAGATCTTGCCGGGGGTGGACCTGCGTCTCGCGGTCAAACCTGAGGGGTTCACCCAACTCCTGGTGGTGAAGTCCGCAGAAGCGGCGAAGAGTTCTGAACTGGCTGAGCTGCGGCTGAAGCTGGCCGCGCACGGGATGACGGTCCGGGAGACCCCCGAAGGCGGGCTGGAAGCCGTTGACGAGGGAGCGGGCGGGGCGGTCTTCGAGGCGTCGACACCGTTGATGTGGGATTCCAGCGCGGGGGATGGCGCCGCGACGGCGGAGGCGGCGAAGAGTTCCGCGGCAGGTGTCGCGTCCGGCTCGGGTGAGCCCGTTGAGCCGCGTGTGTCCGCTGAGCCAGGTGAGCCGGGTGCGGCTGAGTCCGGGCAACTGGCTCCGGTAGGTGTGGAAGTGTCCGAGGGCGGCGGGGAGTTGGTGCTCACCCCGGACCGGGAGGTGCTGGCCGGGGCCGACACGGTGTATCCGGTCTTCATCGATCCGCAGTTCTACGCCCCGCGGACCACGGCCTGGACGATGGTGTCGAAGTACTGGGCGGGCTCGCCGCAGTGGAAATTCAACGGAGAGTCGAACGCCGGTCTGGGCTACTGCGGTTGGGCGTACTGCAAGCCGAACGACACCAAGCGGCTCTTCTACCGGATTCCCACCTCGCGGTTCGCGGGCAAAACGATCCTGTCGGCGGAGTTCGTGGTGCGCGAGACGCACGCGGCTTCCTGCCAGGCACGCGAGGTGCAGTTGTGGCGGACGAAGGGGATCAACTCCTCGACCACGTGGAACACCCAGACCGCCGCCGGGTTCTGGGTGGACCACATCCAGAACCGCAGCTTCGCCCACGGCTACGACGGCTGTGCCGCTGCGGACGCCGAGTTCAACGTCAAGGGCGTGGTGGCGCAGGCCGCCGCGAAGAAGTGGTCGACGATCACGTTCGGGATGCGGGCCACCAACGAGACGGATCGCTACACGTGGAAGCGGTTCTCGGACGCGGCGTTCCTGCGGGTGAAGTACAACCGCCCGCCCGCGCAGATCAAGGTATCCCAGCTGACGCAGGACCCCGGCGGCGCTTGCGGGAAGCCCGGCGCCCCCAAGTACGTGCGCAGCCTGCCGAAGCTGCGGGCCAGCGGTGTGACCGATCCGGACAAGGACAGGGTGCGGGTGCAGTTCCGGGCGTCCTGGGACGCCGGTGACGGCAAGGGCTTCACCGCGCGCTGGACCTCGGCGGCCTCCACGGACAAGGCGTCGGGCTCCGACTTCTCGATCTCCTTGCCGACCAGTATCGCGAAGAACAAGCTGATCACCTGGTCGGCCCGCGCCAACGACAGCGCCCAGTGGTCTCCGTGGTCGTGGGTGGGTTCGGCGCACGCCTGCGGCATGGTGTACGACACTTCCGTCCCGGCGGGGCCGTCCATCACCTCCGCCCAGTACCCGCCCTCCGACTCGGAGGATCCCAACGACCCGTGGCGTGACGGCGTGGGCCGGTACGGCACCTTCACCATTGACTCGACCTCCGCGGACGTGAGGAAGTACTGGTTCGGCATCAACGGCGACCCCACCAGCAAGCACACGCTGACCACCTCTGGCGGCGGGGCCAGGACGACGAAGTTCATGCCGACCCGACCCGGCGTCAACTTCATCACCGCGCAGGCCTTCGACGTGGCGGGCAACGGCAGTGAGATCCGCACCTACCAGTTCCGCGTGCGCGTCGGCCAGCCCGACCGGCTGACCTGGGACCTGGACGAGGGCGCCGGAGCGTCCGCCGTGAAGGGGCAGGGCGGCACCTGGCCGGCCGAGCTGTTCGGCGGCGCCCAGCCCGGCGCGGAGGGAGTGACCGGCCGCGGCCTGCACCTGGACGGCGTGGACGACCACGCCGCGACGCTGTCGCCGGTGCTGAACACCGGCAAGAGTTTCTCGGTGTCGCTGTGGGCCAGACTCCCCGCAGATAAACCGAACGCGGCGACCGTCGCGATCTCCCAGGGCGGCCGGCACACCAGCGGCTTCGAGATCTACCACTCCACCGCGCTGGGCGGCTGGGTCTTCCTGCGCCACTCTTCCGATACCGCCACGGGCAGCTCGACCGTGCGCGCGGTGCAACCCCCGTGTCCCACGGGTGACACGGCCTGCCAGAGCGGTCGGCTCGGCGCCTGGACGCACCTGGCCGGGGTGTTCGACAGCACCAACAGCCAGATGAGTCTGTACGTGGATGGCCGCATGGTGGGCAAGGCCGCGTTCTCCGGAGCCTGGGACGCCCGTGGCCGTACGGTCCTGGGCGCGGCCTCCCACTACGGGACCCTGGGAAGCTTCTTCCCCGGCGACCTCGACGAGGTCCAGCTGTTCGACTACCAGCTCACCGGCAACCAGGTGACTCGACTGCACGCCAAGCAGCCGGTGGACACAAACCGGCCTGCCAAGCTGGTGTGGCCGCTGGACGAGGAGGCGACCGCCACCGAGGTCACGGGCCGCGCCCAGCAGGTCGCAGCGGAACTGAAGGGCGGAGCGAAGACCGGGGCGGACGGTGTGGCCGGCAAGGGCCTGGAGCTGGACGGCGTCGACGACCACGTCACCACCAACCGGCCCATCATGGACACCTTCCAGAGCTTCGCCGTGGCCGCCTGGGTCCGCCTGCCCAAGGACAAGGAGGACCGGGCCATGACCGCCGTCGCCCAGAGCGGCGTCACCCAGCGCGGGTTCGGGCTCTACCACTCCTCCGGCGGCTGGGTCTTCATGCGCCCCACCGCCGACAGCACCGACACGAGCTTCGTCCGCGCCCGGCAGAACGCCTGCCCCGCAGGGACTTCCGGCTGTCCCACGGCCGGCCTGGGCGAGTGGAACCATGCGGTCGGTGTGTACGACAGCGACGCCGCGCAGATCCGCCTGTACGTCAACGGCAAACTGGTGGACACCAAGCCCTTCACCAGCCGCTGGCTGGCCACCGGCCCGGTGACCCTGGGCGCGGCGACAGCCTCCACGGGAGAGATCAGCCGGCTCAGGGGCAACCTGGACGACGTACGGCTGTACGACCGGACCATCTCCGACGACGAGGTCCAACAGCTCTTCAGACAGCGGCCGGTGGTCAAGGCCCGCTGGAAGTTCGAGGACGCGCCGGGTACCCCGCCGGTGACGCCGGACGCGTCGGCGTCGGGCAACGGCATGGCGCTGCACGGCAATCCGCAGGTGGGTTCGGGCTTGGTCGACGGCGGAGTGGTCCTGAACGGGGTCGATGAGTATGGGGTGACGTCCGCCGTCCCGATGGACACCAGCGCCAGTTACACGGTGTCTGCCTGGGTACAGACGGCGGCTGTCCCCGACAGCCCGGTGACCGTGCTCAGCGCACCGGGATCGACGCGGAGCGCGTTCACCGTGCGCTACGAGCCGAGTGCCACTCCGGGCGCCGATCCGGGGCGGTGGAGGATCACGGTCGAGGGGGCGGATTCCACAGGAGGGAAGGTCACGCAGGTCGACAACGGCCAGTTCTTCGGCCCGACCGAGTGGACGCACCTGACCCTGGTCTACGACGGCTTCGCCGACCGGCTCTCCTTGTACGTGAACGGTGAGCTGGAGACGTTCGCCTGCACGGACACGGACGGCGATGGCGACGCGGACGACACCACCTGCGCGGACCGGGTCTCGTGGGCGGACAACGCGCTGTCGTACAAGGCGACGCAGCCGATGCAGCTCGGGCGGGTTAAGACCGGGGCGAATACGGGGGCCGAGTACTGGCCCGGTGCCGTCTCCGACCTGTGGGTCTTCCAGGGCACCCTGACCGAACTCCAGATCCAGTACCTGGCCCGCGGCTGGCCGGGCCTGCCCACGGACGTACCCGGCGAATGACCCGCAGCCGCGACAGGGCCCGACTCCTCCCCGTCACTGCGGCCGCACCTGCTCACCCAGCCTTCGCACCCCCAGGCGCCGAGCCCGCCGGGGTGCACTCCGGAAGAAGGATGAAGGACAGCATGAACGGCAGATCGAGCAAGCGGTTTCGGGCGCTGCGGCGACGCGTCGCGCTGGCCTCGGCCGTGGTCATGGTCGGCACGCTCTTGCAGGGGGTGACACAGTCGGCCGTCGCTGCGGACAACGGCACGGGCCGTCCCGGCCTTCCCCAAGCAGAGGAACCCGTGCCCGGTTCCACGGCCAAGGTCAAGCCGCGGGCCCTGATGAAAGGGCCACGCACACCCGAAGCGTCACCTGAGGCCGACTGGCCGCACGCGGCGACCGCACTGGTCGACCTGCCGAGCACCGACGCGCCGAATGGTGCGCCGCAGTCCGGCCGTGTCAAAGGCATGCCACTGATCCTCGACACAGGGGGTGGGGCAGCCAAGGAACCGGCGAGCGGCACCGTCGAGGCACGCGTACTGAGCCGTGAGGCTGCGAAGAAGGCGGGGGCCGACGACGGTCTGCTGTTCACGCTGCAGTCCAAGAACACCGCGAAGGGGCCCTCGAACACCGCACAAGCGAAGGAGGCTCAGCCAGGTCGCGTACGCGCCCGCCTCGACTACTCCGACTTCGCCGGGGCCTACGGCGGCGGTTACGCCTCCCGGCTGACGCTCGTCGAACTGCCGGCGTGCGCGCTCACCACCCCGGACAAGCAGGCGTGCCGTACCGGCGAACCGGTCGAGACGGTCAACGACACCGAGCAACAGATGCTCACCGCACAGAGCGTGACCCTCAGCGCCGGCGCTCCCACGGTGCTCGCCGCCGTGGCGGAGACGGAGGGCGGCACCGGCGACTACAAGGCGACCCCGCTCTCGCCCTCGGCGACCTGGAACACCAACCTCAACACCGGTGACTTCAGCTGGTCGTACGACATGCCCGTGCCCGACGTGCCCGGCGGTCTGACCCCGAACGTCGGGCTGTCGTACTCCTCCGGCTCCGTCGACGGGCGGACGGGCAACACCAACAACCAGGCCTCCTGGGTGGGCGACGGCTTCGACCTGTGGTCCGGATTCATCGAGCGGCGCTACAAGCCGTGCGCCGACGACGACGTCGAGAACGCCGACGGCAACACGCCGGGTGACCTGTGCTGGGGCTACGACAACGCCTTCATCTCCTTCAACGGCAAGGCCGGTGAACTCGTCCCCGTCGGCGACAACGAGTGGAAGCTGCAGAGCGACGACGGCACGAAGATCAAGAGGCTGACCGGAGCGGCTCGCGACAACGGCGACGACAACAACGAGTACTGGGAGCTGACCACCCCCGAAGGCACCCGCTACTACTTCGGCTACCACAAGCTGCCCGGCTGGGCCGAGGGCAAGGAGACCACGGACTCCACGTGGACCGTACCCGTCTACGGCGACGACAGCGGCGACAAGTGCCACGCCGCCGCGTTCGCCGACTCCTGGTGCCGGCAGGCCTGGCGGTGGAACCTCGACTACGTCGTCGACGCCCACGGCAACGCCATCGCCTACTACTACAACAAGGAGACCAACTCCTACGGCCGCAACCTCGAAGCCACGGACAACACCCGCTACGTCCGCGGCGGCACCCTCGACCGCATCGAGTACGGGCTGAAGTCCTCCTCCATGTACGGCACGAAGGCGCTCGGCAAGGTCGACTTCACCAACGGCGAGCGCTGCCTGCCCAACTCCTCCACGACCTGCTCGTCCATCGCCACGGACGCCGTCTACTGGTACGACACTCCCTGGGATCTCAACTGCAACAGCGGTGAGGACTGCGACAAGGGCCGCCTCTCCCCGTCGTTCTTCACCCGCAAGCGACTGACCCAGGTCACCGCCCAGGTCTACGACGGCAGTGCCTACAAGAACGTCGACTCCTGGAAGCTGGCCCACCGCTGGGGCCAGGCCGACATCGACTACCAACTGCTGCTCGACTCCGTACAGCGCACCGGGCACAGCGCCACCCCGGCGATCACCCTGCCGAAGACCACCTTCGCCTACACCCAGCTCGCCAACCGGCTGGACAAGACCGGCGACGGCTTCGCCCCCTTCATCAAGGACCGCCTGTCCACGGTCGCCGACGAGACCGGCGGCCAGATCGACGTCGATTACTCGGCCCCGGTCTGCGACTGGAACGCCCTTCCGACCCCGCAGACCAACACCAGCCGCTGCTTCCCCCAGTACATCGGGGGCAGTCCGACGGACGACCCCGACCGGCAGTGGTTCAACAAGTACGTGGTCACCTCCGTCACCGCGACCGACCGCACCGGCGGCGCCCCGGACCAGGTGACCCGCTACGACTACCTGGGCGGCGCGGCCTGGCACTACGACGATGACGACGGCCTGACCAAGGAGAAGTTCAAGACCTGGGCCCAATGGCGTGGCTACGGGCACGTCCGCGTGCGAACCGGTGGCCAGGGCGGCGCGGCGGCGATGAAGTCGCAGCAGGACACGTACTTCCTGCGTGGCATGGACGGCGACCGCAAGGAGCCCAGCGGCGGCACCAAGACCATGAGCGTCACCCTCGGCAGCGGGGAGGGCAACCCGATCACCGACCACGAATCGGCCTCCGGCTTCGCCTACAAGACCGTCAGCTTCTCCGGCCCGGGCGGCAAGGTGCTGTCCAAGACCGTCAGCCGCCCCTGGCACCACGAGACGGCGAAGAAGACCCGCAGCTGGGGCACGGTCACTGCCAACTTCACCGGCACCGCGCACACCAAGACCTTCACCTCCCTCGACGACGGCGCCGGAGCCAACTGGCGGACCACCTCCGCCGCCACCACGTTCGACACCGTGGCCGGACGCGTCACGCAGGTCGACGACCGCGGGGACAACAGCACGGGCACCGACAACAAGTGCACACGCACCACCTACGCGACAAACACCACTGCCAACATCCTCACCCTGCCGTCCCGGGTGGAGACGGTCGCCAAGTCCTGCGACGCGACCGTGAGCCGCCCCGCCGACGTGCTCTCCGATGTGCGCAGCGCCTACGACGGTGGCGGCTACGGAGCGGCTCCCGCCAAGGGTGACGCGACCGCGACCGCGGTGCTGAAGAAGTACGACGGCACCACGGCCGTCTACCTGGAGTCCGGGACTACGTACGACTCCTACGGCCGCGCGCTGACCAGCACAGACCTGACCGCCGACGTGAAGGTCACCGCCGCCGGGGCGCTCACCCGGACGGCGCGCACGGGCGGCCGTACCATCACGACCGCGTACACGCCCGCCACCGGCTTCCCGACCAGCACGAAGGTGACCTCACCTCCGGCGACGGCGGGCAACGCGGCCACGGCACAGACCTCGACGACCACCCAGGAGATCCTGCGCGGCCTGCCGATGGCCCAGACCGACACCAACGGTAAGATCACCAACTTCGCCTACGATGCGCTGGGCCGCTCGACCAGGGTGTGGCTCGCTGACCGGCTCACCGGCCAGACCCCCACCTACCAGTTCACCTACACCATCGCCGAGGGCAAACCGGTCGCGGTCGGCACCAAGACGATCGGCAACCGCGGCGTACAACGCACCTCGTACACCCTTTACGACGGTTTCCTGCGGCCGCGTCAGACTCAGGAACCCGGTCCGGACGGCGGGCGTCTGCTGACCGACGTCTTCTACGACGAACGCGGCCTGACCGCCAAGGAGTTCGCCGCCTACTACGCGGAAGGCCCCCCGTCCACTGGCCTGTTCAAACAGGACAACGCCCTGAGCGTCGAGACACAGAACCACTACACCTACGACGGCCTCGGCCGGCAGACCGAGGCGAAGCAGATCGCCGGCAACGGTGACGGCGGCACGGTTCTGGGCACGACCAGGACCATCCACGGCGGCGACCGCACCACGGTCATCCCGCCCGTCGGCGGCACCGCCACCACCACGCTCACCGACGCCCGCGGCCAGACCACGGAACTGCGCCAGCACCACACCCGCAGCGCGACCGCCGCGTACGACACCACCAAGTACGGCCACACGCCCCGCGGCGAACTGGAAAAGGTCACCGACCCGGCGGGCAACACCTGGACCTACACCTACGACCTGCTCGGCCGGCAGACCAAGTCGGTCGACCCGGACAAGGGCACGACCCTCAGCGGCTACGACGACCGGGGCCGGCTCGTCACGACCGACGACGCCCGCCCGAACTCGGACAGCCCGGTGCTGTGGCACGGCTACGACAACCTCGGCCGCCAGACGGAACTGAGGGAGGGCTCCTCCACCGGAACGCTGCGCGCCAAGTGGGTGTACGACACGATCAGCGGCGCCAAGGGACACCTCGCTCAGTCCATCCGCTACAGCGGCGGCGCGGAATACTCCTCCAAGGTGGTGACCTACGACCGCCTGTACCGCGCGACACGTACGTCCACCACGATCCCGTCCTCCGAGGGCGCCCTGGCGGGCACCTATCTGTCGGGGACCTCGTACAACGTGTCGGGCACGGTACAGAGCATCGGCTACCCGAAGGCGGGATCGCTGTCCGCCGCGGTCGCGGCTTACACCTACGAGGACGAAACCCTGCGCCCGATCGCGATGGGTGGCAGTCAGGGCCTGGCGGCCACCACGAACTACAGCCTCACGGGCAAGCCGCTGCAGTACGAACTGTCCGACAGCGGCAGCAGGAAGACCTGGGCCACCAACACCTACGAGTGGGGCACCCAGCGCCTGGCCACCTCCCGCGTGGACCGCGAGGACGTCGCGGGGGTGGACCAGCGCAACACCTACCGCTACGACGAGGCGGGCAACGTCCTGTCCGTGTCCGACGTCTCCCGCTCCGGCACCGACACCCAGTGCTTCACCTACGACGGCCTGCGCCGCCTGACCCAGGCATGGACCCAGTCCACCACCAGCTGCGCCACCACACCCAGCGCGGGCGTCCTCGGCGGTCCGGCCCCGTACTGGCACTCCTACACCTACGACCTGGCGAGCAACCGAGCGACCGAGACGCTCCACGACGTCACCGGAAACGCGGCCCAGGACACGAAGCGGACGTACGCCTACCCGGGTGCGGGCAAGGCGCAGCCCCACACCCTGACCTCGGTCACCACGACCGGCCCGACCGGCACGGCGCAGGACACCTACGGCTACGACGAGACCGGCAACACCGAGACCCGCACTCTGAACGGCACCACCGAGACCCTCACCTGGGACGCCGAGGGTCATCTCGCCAAGGTGACCCAGCCGGTCGAGGGCGGCAGCGACAAGGTCACGGAGTACCTCTACGACGCCGAGGGCAACCGCCTCATCGGGCGTACCCCCACCGAGACCACCGTCTACCTCGGCGGCACCGAGATCACCCTCGCCAAGGGCTCCACCACACCCAAGGCCACCCGCTACTTCGACCTCGGCGGCGGCCACCAGGCCGTCGAGCAGGACAACGGCAGCGTCTCGATCACCCTCGCCGACCACCACGGCACTGCCCAGCTGGCCATCGACACCGCCACCCAGAAGCTCACCCAGCGCCGCACGCTGCCCTTCGGCGGCATCCGCGGCACCGAGCCGGCCGACTGGCCGGGCACCAAGGGCTTCGTCGGCGGCACCGACGACACCGAGGCCACCGGCCTGACCCACCTCGGCGCCCGCGAGTACGACCCCACCCTGGGCCGCTTCATCAGCGTCGACCCGCTCCTGGAGATCGACAAACCCCAGAGCCTCAACGGCTACACCTACGCCGCCCAGAACCCGCTCGCCTTCACCGACCCCACCGGCCTCGGCCTTCTCTGTGGCAGCGCCCTCGGCGTGGCCGAAACCTGCCCCACCCGCCCCGACGGCACTGAGGGCAACGGACGCCCCAACGAAGCCTGCACCAGCAACTGCGGAGGGTCCTCGGTTTCGTCCGCCAGCGTCGTCGATGATGCACACGCCACGGAGGGCGACGACGCCTACTACGCCGTCGAGCAGATGTGCGAGTGGCACGGCAATGCGTGTGTCGAACCCGTCAGTGGTGATCCTGACTGGCGCCTCTTCTGGGAAGTCGGCAAGGAGATTGTCCTTCCCGATGTCGAGGCGTGGGAGAGCTGCCTGGTCGATCATGAACTGTCCGGCTGCGGCTGGGCCGCTACGGACCTTCCCTGGCTGAAGGTTGTCAAGGGCGGCAAGGTCATCCTCAAGGCCGCCGATGCCGCCAAGAAATGCAAGTGCTTCCTGGCCGGCACCGACGTCCTCATGGCCGACGGCACCACCAAAGACATAGAGGACGTCGAACTCGGCGACAAGGTCCAGGCCACCGACCCGGAAACCGGCGAGACCGCCCCCCGGGAAGTCACCGCCCTGATCATCACCGAGGACGACAAGCACTTCAACGAGCTCTCCATCGCCACGCAAGACGGCCTCGAGAAGCTCACCGCGACCTACGAACACCCCTTCTGGTCACCGTCCGAAGACGATTGGGTCGAAGCAGGAGACCTCAAGCCGGGCATGACCTTGCTCACCGACGAAGGCGAAACCGTCATCGTCACAGGCAACCGCGCCTACACCCAGCACGCGACGACCTACAACCTCACCGTCAATGACCTCCACACGTACTATGTGCTGGCGGGCGAGACGCCGGTCCTGGTTCACAATTCAAATGGCCTGTGTGGAACCGCAGCGCTGGAAAACGGAGACTGGCAGCACATCGTCGACCGTCACCGGCCTGGCGGTGTGAAGGTCGACGATAAGGCTGGAATTCTCACAGGCAAGGCCAAGCATGTTCGCGGGCGAATAGCTGAGACCATTAGTCGAGGGACGCCAAGGCCGAACACCCCGGACCCTGAGACCGGTAGGCCCCGCCCCGGGCAGATATATGAGTGGGACTTCGGTGTTCCTGTCGGCAGGGCCGGTCCGGCGAATGGCGGTGGAGAGTTGACAAGCATCCGCGTAATCGTTAACGACGGTAAAGTCGTGACTGCGTTCCCGTTCTAGATGAGTAGCGACAAGCTGAGGAATCCGTGATTCAGTTCTCTTTTGAGGCCCCGGGTGCTGGGTCGCCTTGGCGCGACACCTGGGACAAGGTGCGCCAAGTCAGCCCGGCAACCATCAGCGAGATGGACCTCTGTTACAAGTACTTCGGGGTACGTGCAGAGCTCGTGGTCGATGGGGTCGAGGTCATCTCTGACCAGGGGTACGTGACCCTTGTGGACCTGGCCTTGTCTCTTCGCCACGCGTTGAACCGCCTTTCTTCAGGAGAGGATGCGGCGATCGGCTTCACAGAAAACGATGAAGTCATTCGACTTCGGCGTGAGGGGGGTCTCGTCGTGGTTACGTCATCGAAGCATGAATGGCGAGTTCCCATCGATCGCGAAGAGCTCGTAGGTGCATTTGTTGCATTTTTGCGAGAGGCATATTCTCGCCTGACCGAACATGTTCCTGGACTGGCGGATAATCCAGTGATTCGGGGATTCTCTCCGGGGTAGAAGATTTCACCCTCGGGGAAATTGGGAGAGGCGTGTGAAGGCCCCGCCGGATATTTCCGGCGCCTCTGCGTTGCTTGATGGCAACGCTGACGGCAACGTCATCCCTGAAGGGGCGGGGTTGGTCAAGTCCTTCGAGGGCTGCTTTTCGGGTGTTTCCGGCTGATTGTGGGCGTACGCGAGCAAGGCGCCCGTGGGTCAGGGCGGAGCGCTCGTGGGCGGAGCCGAGGACGAACGGTCTTGAGGCCGGGCGCCGGCTTGTGACGATGTTGGGGCCGGAAGTGCTTGGTGTTGGGGATGGTGATGCTCCTGTGGGGTGTGAGGGTGTGAGGGTGTGGGGTGTGGGGTCGGGGGACGTGTCGTCTCCAGGATCCGGGCAGTTGCCGGAGGGCAGGCCGTGGGCACGGCTGCCGGTCATCCCTTCGCCCCGCGTGGGTGGGGGCATGGAGCGGTGCGGCGTGCGGCCGGGCGGGGTCAATCAGCGGGGCGACCTCGCCGCGGGGGCGGGGGTCAGACGTTGCGCGACCTCGCGTCCGGACGCGGTGCGGTGCCTGGTCATGCGGCGGCCTTGTGGGTGTGCAGGGCGCGGATCTCGCCGTCGCGCAGGCCGTAGTAGACCAGGGTGAGCAGTTTGCGGGCGACCGCAACGGTGGCGGTGTTGCGGCCGCGTCGCTCGGTGATGGCGGCGCGGGTGGAGGTGAGCCAGCAGCCCGAGGGGATTTTCTGCGCTGCTTCGATGGCAGCCCACCGGACCAGTTTGGAGCCCTGCTTGGTGATGTGTCCGCGGTGGATCTTGGTGTCGGATTCGCGGTGGCGTGGGGTCAGACCTGCCCAGGAGCACAGGTGAGCGGCGTCGGTGAAGCGAGCGATCTCGCCGATCTCGGCTACGAACACGGCAGCGAGCGTGGGGCCCACGCCGGGGAGGGTCTGGAGTGTGCGGTAGCCGGGGTGGGTGGCGAGCCTGGCGCGTAGCCACCCGTCGGCGAGTGCGATCTCGAAGCCGTAGGCGTCGATCAGCCGCAGTGTGGCGTTCGCCCGGGCCCGGAACGGAGCGTCGAGTGGGGCCGCGTCGAGGAGCTCGCGGCCCCGGACTCCGAAGATGTCGCTCGCCGGCAGGAGGATGCCCTGTTTGGCGAGGATGGCGTGGACCTCGGCCTTCAGGCCGGAGCGCAGGGCCACGCACTTGGCCCGGTGACGGACCAGCTCCCGCAGCTGGCGTACGGCGGCTGGGGCCAGGTAGGCCTCGGGCAGTCGGTCCATGCGCAGGAGGTCGGCCAGGTCGGTCGCATCGCGCGTGTCGTTCTTGACCCGCCGGTAGGCGAAGCCCTTGATGCCCAGCGGATGGGCCAGATGCACGTGAGCGCCGGCCGCCTGAAGGACATCGGCGGCCCAGTACCAGCCGTATGTGGCCTCCAGGACCACCTCCGGATCCGGTCCGGCCTTGGCGATCTCCAGGGCCAGGGCGACCGGGTCGTTGTCGATCCGGACGCTTTCCAGCACCTTGCCCTGATCGGTCTGCCTCACGATCACCGAACGGCGGCGATGTAGATCGATACCGACGTACTGCCGCCCGGCGTACTCTGCACACACAGGGGCCTCCTTCGTCGTGCTGGCGCGGACAACCCCAGTGTCGACCCCGGCACCGAGGAGCCCACGAGGAGCGGAGGCCCCGCCCCTTCATCGCATCAGCGGACGACTGCTGCTGCGGGCGGATCGTCGGACCCGTCCTCGGTCGGGCTGAGGGCGTCGTTGAGGGTGCCTATGGCTTGGCGTTGGAGCCGGAGTCGGACGTTGGCGTAGGCGCCGGCGGTGACGCCGATGTGGGCGTGGCCGAGGAGTTCCTTGATCACGATGAGGTCGACCCCTTGTGAAATCGTTGTGCGCGCAGGCAGCGGAACTAAGATTCCTCAAACTGGGGTTGGCCGATGCCATCAGCGGAGGTCGAATCATCATCACACCTGTGGACCGACTGTGAAAAATGACTACTTGACCGCAGAAGTTGTATTCGATAAGTCGATCGTTGGGTCGGGGAGTGACGCTCTACCTCAATTGGCGCGAATCTTGGGCGACTACGCTCCGACGTGGGCGAGCAGCGTGACGGCCTGGAGCCCTAATCCCCGGGAGCGATGTGAAGTCACTGACCCTGGCTCTTCAGCGGAATTGGTCTACCTAACGCCCTGACAGCAGAAAGGTGCCGCCGACCTGCAAGGATGCGAGTGTCTAGATCGAATCCGGCACAG
>NZ_JBSFUU010000044.1:0-79171 GCF_053591955.1 Streptomyces sp. NPDC002845
CTCTCGCCGCCAGCTCCGAAGCCATGATCCAGGTCGCATCGATCGACAATCTCGCCAAGCGCATAACGGACGAGTCCACGCCAACCTGGCGAGGGACTTACTAGGGCATAAGCTGCAACCCGTCAAGATCAAACGCCCTCTTAGAACGCCGCCTCGTCCAGCTCCATCAGGTCCAGGTCGACGTTCGAGGCCAGCTTGCGGGCGCCCGTGACACCCGGCAGGACGTTGGCCGCGAAGAACTTCGCCGCCGCGATCTTGCCCGTGTAGAAGGCGACGTCCTTGGCGGAGGCCGTCCGGAGCTTCTCGGCGGCCACGGCCGCGCCCTTCAGCAGCAGGTAGCCGACGACGACGTCACCGGAGGCCATCAGCAGACGGGTCGTGTTCAGGCCGACCTTGTAGATGTTCTTGACGTCCTGCTCGGTGGCCGCGAGGTCGGTGAGCATCAGGCCGACGATGGCCTCCAGCTCGACGGCCGCCTTGGCGAGGTGCTCGCGGGCGCCGTCCAGCTCCTCGCCGCCCGTGCCGAGCGCCAGGAACTTCTTGATCTCCTCGGCGAGGGAGTTCAGCGCGGCGCCCTGGTTGCGGACGATCTTCCGGAAGAAGAAGTCCTGGCCCTGGATCGCGGTCGTGCCCTCGTACAGGGTGTCGATCTTGGCGTCGCGGATGTACTGCTCGATCGGGTACTCCTGCAGGAAGCCGGAGCCGCCGAAGGTCTGCAGCGACTGGGCGAGCTGCTCGTAGCCCTTCTCGGAGCCGTAGCCCTTCACGATGGGGAGGAGCAGGTCGTTGAGGGCCTCCAGCTCGGCGGTGTCCTCGCCGGCGGCCTCCTGGAGGGCGATGTCGTCCTGGACCGACGCGGTGTAGAGGACGAGCGCGCGCATGCCCTCCGCGTACGCCTTCTGCGTGATCAGCGAGCGGCGCACGTCCGGGTGGTGGGTGATGGTGACCTTGGGGGCGGTCTTGTCCATGAAGTCGGCCAGATCCGGACCCTGGACGCGCTCCTTGGCGTACTCCAGTGCGTTCAGGTAGCCCGACGACAGCGTCGAGATCGCCTTCGTGCCGACCATCATCCGCGCGAACTCGATGATCCGGAACATCTGGCGGATGCCGTCGTGCTTGTCGCCGATCAGCCAGCCCTTGGCGGGGTGGCGGTCGCCGAAGGTCATCTCGCAGGTGTTGGAGGCCTTCAGACCCATCTTGTGCTCGACGTTCGTCGCGTACACGCCGTTGCGCTCGCCCAGCTCGCCGGTCTCGAAGTCGAAGAGGTACTTCGGGACGAGGAAGAGGGACAGGCCCTTGGTGCCGGGACCGGCGCCCTCGGGGCGGGCGAGGACGTAGTGGAGGATGTTGTCCGACATGTCGTGCTCACCGGACGTGATGAAGCGCTTGACGCCCTCGATGTGCCAGGAGCCGTCCTCCTGCCGGACCGCCTTGGTGCGGCCCGCGCCCACGTCCGAGCCGGCGTCCGGCTCGGTGAGCACCATGGTGGAGCCCCACTGCTTGTCCACGGCGATCTTCGCGATGTGCTTCTGGACCTCGTTGCCCTCCTCGAAGAGGATGCCCGCGAACGCCGGGCCGGAGGAGTACATCCAGACGGCCGGGTTGGCGCCGAGCAGCAGCTCCGCGTACGCCCAGATCAGGGAGCGCGGGGCGGTGGTGCCACCGATCTCCTCGGGCAGGCCGAGCCGCCAGTACTCGGAGTCCATGAAGGCCTGGTAGGACTTCTTGAAGGACGCCGGGACCGGCGCGGTGTTCGTCTCCGGGTCGAAGACCGGCGGGTTGCGGTCGGCGTCCGCGAAGGACTCGGCGAGCTCGTTCTCGGAGAGGCGGGTCAGCTCCTCCAGGATGCTCTTGGCGGTGTCCGTGTCCATCTCCGCGAACGGGCCGGTGCCGTACAGCTTGTCGCGCCCGAGGACCTCGAAGAGGTTGAACTCGATGTCGCGGAGATTCGACTTGTAGTGCCCCATGGCGACGGCTCCGTAGAGAGATCGGCGAGGCACTGACTCCTCGCTCCTGATTCACGTACTGCTTCACGCACGTGCTTTCACGTACCAACAAGTAGCTACGATGATGCTACCCGTCGGTAATAAGAAGCAACCCCGATCAGGACATCTGTGACCCAGCCCTCTCCGGGGGTCAGTACTCTTTGGGGCATGTACGGCTACGACCAGAACGTAGGGGCGCAGCAGGGTTACGTCCCCCCGCAGCAGCCGATGTCCGGCGGGTATGGGCAGCAGCAGGCGCCGCTGTACCCCGAGCCGTCTCCGCCCTCGCTCGCGGACGCGGTCCGTGCCTTCACCACGGGCCAGATGTCCGCCGAGGACTTCCAGCAGGTGTTCGCGACGTCCAAGGTCTACTGCCCGCGCGGCGACAACCCGGGCTTCCTGGCGCTGCACAACACCCAGCAGCCCGTGATCCCGATGTTCACCTCGCTCAAGGAGCTGCGCCGGTACGCGGGCAAGGAGTCCAAGTACTTCGTGATCACCGGCGCCGAGGTGATCGACCTCCTTCCGACCGGCTACGGGTTCGTCCTCGACATGGAGGGCGAGCACCGCATGGTCTTCGACGCGAAGGCCGTGGAGCAGATGGTCGAGTTCGCGATGCGCCGTATGTACGGCTGACTGTCGCATGTACGGCTGACTGTCCCGTGCGCGGCTGGAGCCGCCCCGCACCGAATGGACGCCCGGAGGGAATGCCCTCCGGGCGTTCGTCGTTGGGACTGGCAGGAAGTTCAATAATCAACTAAAGTGAGCGCACAAGGAGGTACCGACATGCCCGCAGTGACCGTCGAGAACCCGCTGACCCTGCCCCGTGTGGCCGCACCGGCCGAGGCGGTGGCGCGTCCGGTGCTCGCCGTGACGACCGCGCCCAGCGGTTACGAGGGCGAGGGCTTCCCGGTGCGCCGAGCGTTCGCCGGGATCAACTACCGCCACCTCGACCCGTTCATCATGATGGACCAGATGGGCGAGGTGGACTATGCGCCCGGGGAGCCGAAAGGGACCCCCTGGCACCCCCACCGCGGCTTCGAGACCGTCACGTACATCATCGACGGGATCTTCGACCACCAGGACAGCCAGGGCGGCGGTGGCACGATCACCAACGGCGACACCCAATGGATGACGGCAGGCTCGGGCCTGCTGCACATCGAGGCTCCGCCGGAGGCGCTCGTCATGTCCGGCGGCCTGTTCCACGGCATCCAGCTGTGGGTCAACCTGCCCGCCAAGGACAAGATGATGGCCCCGAGGTACCAGGACATCCGCGGTGGCCAGGTCCAGCTGCTCACCTCCCCCGACGGCGGCGCGCTGCTGCGCGTCATCGCCGGTGAGCTGGACGGGCACGAGGGGCCGGGCGTCACGCACACGCCCATCACCCTCGTCCACGCGACCCTGCGCCCCGGCGCCGAGGTCACGCTCCCGTGGCGGGAGGATTTCAACGGCCTCGCGTACGTCCTCGCCGGGCGCGGCAGCGTCGGTACGGATCACCGGCCGGTCCACCTCGGCCAGACGGCCGTCTTCGGCGCGGGTTCGTCCATCACGGTCCGTGCGGACGAGAAGCAGGACTCCAACACCCCCGACCTGGACGTCATCCTCCTCGGCGGCCAGCCGATCCGTGAGCCCATGGCCCACTACGGCCCGTTCGTCATGAACACCCGCGAGGAGCTCCAGCAGGCCTTCGAGGACTTCCAGAAGGGGCGGCTGGGGACGGTTCCGGCGGTGCACGGGATGTCCGAGGGCGGGCTGTAGTCCGGTACGGTACGACGAGGCCCGAAGCCGCAACTTCGGTTTGCGGCTTCGGGCCTGTCTTGCGTCCTACGAGGGCTCCGTTACGGCGTTATGGCGTTACGGCAGCACGTACACCGGCGCCCCGTCCGAAGCGCAGCCCGCCTGCCGCACGCATCCCCGCTTGAGCAGCATCCGCAGACAGTCGTTGACACGCTCCTGCGGCAGCCCCGTACGGGTGGCGATCTCCTCCAGACGGTAACGGGCCTCGCCGCGCACCAGCGCCGGGGCGAGGTAGGCGGCCACCGCGTGGATGTCCTCGGTGACGACGAGTTTCTTCGCCTTCCAGGTGGCGAGGAGTTGCTGGGGTGTCAGGTCCGGGGCGGGGGTGGGCTGGGAACGGTCGGCGGGACGCCTGAGGGTTTCGGCGATGTCCCAGAGTGCGTCGGCCATCATGCTCTGGCTGTGGTTGATCTGCCACAGCAGGTCGTTGCGCTCCTCCTGGAACGCCGTCAGCATCTCGTCCGCCCGGATGTTGCGCTCTTCGAGCCGGACGATGGCGTCGGCGACTTGTTGCGGCATGACGTAGGCGGTACCGCCGGTGGGGGCGGGTTGTACGGGGGCCGGTTCCAGGGAGTAGGAGCCGTCGCGATGGATGGTGGCGATGACTTCGGAGACCCACGCCTTGAACGGCTCGCACTCCGGCTTGGTGCAACCGTTGACAAGGCTGATGAGCCCCTTCAGGTTCACCATCTTCATCGACTTCTTGAGCCCGTGACCTGCGATTTTGCGTGAACCGTCTGCTCCATAGACGCCTCGTGCAAGATCGCCCAAGGTCATCTGCCAATCTGCTGCAACATGCGCGATGAGTGCTTGGCGCGTGTTTGCGTAGCCGAGATCCGTGGCCACGTCCGCCGCTACGAACCAGTGATCTCCGTCCGGCGTCGTCAGCCTCCGCATCCGCGCCCCCGTGGCCGCGAACACGAAGTCGTTGATGTCGATCGCGTCCTGCCGTTGTGCCGCCGACTGGTTCGGCGGCGTGTTGTTCTGCTCGTACATCGAGCATCACCTCCGTCCCGGAAGTTAGGCAGGTGGAGGTGCGACTCGCGTCCACGGCAAGGATGTTCACCCGATCGTGGACGGAGGTATCGATTCTGCGGAGCGCGTCGGGTCGTTCACCATTTTCGTCGCCTCTGCCGAGCCTGTGACCTGCGATTTTGTGTAAACCGTCTGTTCTAAGCACACTCTGCGCAAGATGTGGTTGTGGCGGCCGCGTCACACGGCCCCGAGCCGCCGGCCGCGCCGTCCCCCGAGCCGTCCGCGGACTCGTACAGCTCGAACCAGATGCTCTTGCCCTCGCCGCGCGGGTCCACGCCCCACGCGTCCGCGAGCAGCTCCGTGAGCACCAGTCCCCGCCCGGAGGAGGCCAGTTCGCCCGGGTGCCGCTTGTGCGGGAGGTCGTCGCTGGTGTCCGTGACCTCGATGCGCATCCGGCGCTTGCCGGGCTCGCTGGCCATCTCGGCGACGAGCAGGGCGTCGGCGTCCGTGTGGACGAGGACGTTGGTGAGCATCTCGGAGACGAGGAGGACCGCCGAGTCGACCTGGTCCTCACAGGCCCAGTCGTGCAGCATCTCGCGGACCTGCTGCCGGGCCGCCGCGATGCGCTCCGGCTCGGCCTGGGCGATCGTCAGGGCCGTACGGCGCACGGTGGGGCGTACGAGGGCGGTGTCGCCGCAGCCGCAGCCCTCGCCCTGCCGGCACAGCAGCAGGACGGCTATGTCGTCCTCGCGGCGGTCGGCGAGCGGGCCGGTGGTGTGGTGGGACGAGGGCCCGTGCACACCCTGGACCAGGGCGTCGGCGAGGGACTCCAGGTCGCCCGCCGCGCCGGCGGCACCGTCATGGGATTCGAGGATCCTGCGCAGGCGCCCCCAGCCGGTGTCCAGGTCGTGGCCGCCGGTCTCGATCAGGCCGTCCGTGCAGATCAGCATGGTCTCGCCGGGCTCCAGCACGAGCCGGGTCGTCGGGTAGTCGGCGTCCGGGTCGATGCCGAGCGGGAGCCCTCCCGCCGTGGGCCGGACCAGGACCGTGCCGTCGGCCATGCGGATCGCCGGGTCGGGGTGCCCGGCGCGGGCGATGTCCAGTACGCCGGTCACCGGGTCGACCTCGACGTACAGGCAGGTCGCGAAGCGCAGGTCGGTGTGCTCCTCGTCGTAGGTGACCCCGTGCAGGAAGCGTGAGGCGCGGGAGAGGACGGCGTCGGGGCGGTGGCCCTCGGCGGCGTAGGCGCGCAGGGCGACGCGGAGCTGGCCCATGAGGCCGGCGGCGCGCACGTCGTGGCCCTGGACGTCGCCGATGACCAGGGCGAACCTGCCTCCCCCCGGCGTCGTCCGGGAGGTGCTCCCGGGCAGCGGGATCATGTCGTACCAGTCGCCGCCGACCTGAAGACCGCCGCCGGTCGGTACATAGCGGGCGGCCACGCTCATCCCGGGTATCTCGGGGCCGAGCGTGGGCAGCATGGAGCGCTGGAGTCCGTCGGTGAGCTCGCGCTCGGACTCGGCGGTGCCCGCGCGGGAGAGGGCCTGGGCGAGCATGCGGGCCACGGTGGTCAGCACCGAGCGCTCGTCGGGCGTGAAGGAGACGGGATAGGTGAAGGCCGCCATCCAGGCGCCCATGGTGCGGCCGGCGACGGTGAGCGGGAGGAAGGCCCAGGACTGGCGGCCGAAGCGCTGGGCGAGCGGCCAGGACGTGGGGTAGCGGCTCTTGTAGTCCTCGGGGGAGGAGAGATAGACGGCCCGGCCCGTGCGGGCGACCTCGGCGGCCGGATAGTCGGTGTTCAGGGACATCTCCGTGAAGGGCCGCTCGTCGCCCGGCCGGTGCCCGTGGTGGCCGACGACAGTCAGCCGGTCGCCCTCCACACCGAAGACGGCGAGGCCGTCCGGCGAGAAGCCCGGCATCGACAGCCCGGCCGCGACCCGCAGCACCTCCGCCGTCGACCTCGCCTCGGCCAGCGCCCGCCCCGCGTCCAGCAGGAACGCCTCGCGCGAGCGGCGCCAGTCACCCGTGATGGAGCTGTGCGCGGCGGGACCCGGCGTCGGCTCGGTGACCTCCTGCATCGTGCCGATCATCTCGAAGCCGCGTCTTTCGGGCGTGAACGTCGGCTTGCAGCGGCTGCGGACGACCCGGATCACCCGGCCCCGCTCGTCCATGACCCGCATCCGGACCTCGGCGACCGTGTCCTCGGCACTGGCGAGCCGGACGACCGAACTGACCTCGTTCCAGTCGGACGGGTGGAACCGGGCGCGCACGGCGGCCTGCGTGAGCGTCACCGGCCCGGCGGGCAACCCGAGCAGCCGTGCCGCCTCGGCGTCCAGCCGGACCTGCCCATCGGCGCTGTCCCAACGCCACAGACCGGTCGCGAGGGCGGCCAGGACGTCCCCCACGGTGGGCAGGGGCTCACCAGTGCGCATTGCCCCACCTTAAGAAGAGGTCAACGAACCCTGCCACCGAAGCGCTCCGCTGGGAACGGAGGTGGGGGGCGCGGGGGTGGATGGTCGATCGGCGGCTGCGGGTGCGTGGGGGCTGGTCGCGCAGTTCCCCGCGCCCCTTTCAGGGGCGCGGCCTGGGTACCCTTGGGGGGCCCGGGCAACGGCCCCGGTGATCCCCGATCCGCGAAGGCTGGATGAACGACGATGCATCGGTACAGGTCCCACACCTGCGGCGAGCTCCGCGCCTCTGACGTCGGCAGCGACGTCCGGCTGAGCGGCTGGCTGCACAATCGGCGCGACCTGGGCGGCATCCTCTTCATCGATCTGCGCGACCACTACGGCATCACGCAGCTTGTCGCCCGCCCCGGCACGCCCGCGTACGAGGCCCTGGACAAGCTCTCCAAGGAGTCGACCGTCCGCGTTGACGGCCAGGTTGTTTCACGTGGAACCGAGAACGTGAACCCGGACCTGCCCACCGGCGAGGTCGAGGTCGAGGTCGGCGAGGTCGAGCTGCTCGGCGCGGCCGCCCCCCTCCCCTTCACGATCAACACCGAGGACGGGGTCAACGAGGAGCGGCGCCTGGAGTACCGCTTCCTGGACCTGCGCCGCGAGCGCATGCACCGCAACATCATGCTGCGTACGGCGGTGATCTCGGCGATCCGGCACAAGATGACGGCGCTGGGCTTCAACGAGATGGCGACGCCGATCCTGTCCGCGACCTCCCCCGAGGGCGCCCGCGACTTCGTCGTCCCCTCCCGTCTGAACCCGGGCAAGTTCTACGCCCTCCCGCAGGCGCCGCAGCAGTTCAAGCAGCTGCTGATGATCTCCGGCTTCGACCGCTACTTCCAGATCGCGCCCTGCTTCCGTGACGAGGACGCGCGCGCGGACCGTTCGCCGGGCGAGTTCTACCAGCTCGACGTCGAGATGAGCTTCGTCGAGCAGGAGGACGTCTTCCAGCCGGTCGAGAAGCTCATGTTCGAGCTGTTCGAGGAGTTCGGCAACGGCCGTCACGTCACCTCTCCCTTCCCGCGCATCCCGTTCCGCGAGGCGATGCTGAAGTACGGCTCCGACAAGCCGGACCTGCGCGCCCAGCTGGAGCTGGTCGACATCACCGATGTCTTCGAGGGCTCGGAGTTCAAGGCGTTCGCGGGCAAGCACGTGCGCGCGCTGCCGGTGCCGGACGTCTCCGCGCAGCCCCGCAAGTTCTTCGACCAGCTCGGCGAGTACGCGATCTCGCTGGGTGCGAAGGGCCTGGCCTGGGTGCGCGTCACCGAGGACGGCTCGCTGTCCGGCCCGATCGCGAAGTTCCTGACCGAGGAGAACGTCGCCGAGCTGACCAAGCGGCTCCAGCTGGCCGCCGGTCACGCGGTGTTCTTCGGCGCGGGCGACTTCGACGAGGTCTCGAAGATCATGGGCGCGGTGCGGGTCGAGGCCGCCAGGCGGGCCGGGCACTTCGAGGAGGACGTCTTCCGGTTCTGCTGGATCGTCGACTTCCCGATGTACGAGAAGGACGAGGACACGGGGAAGATCGACTTCTCGCACAACCCCTTCTCCATGCCGCAGGGCGGTCTGGAGGCCCTGGAGACCCAGGACCCGCTGGACATCCTGGGCTGGCAGTACGACATCGTCTGCAACGGCGTCGAGCTGTCCTCCGGCGCGATCCGGAACCACGAGCCGGAGATCATGCTCAAGGCCTTCGAGATCGCGGGCTACGACCGCGAGACCGTCGAGGAGCAGTTCGCCGGCATGCTGCGCGCCTTCCGCTTCGGCGCCCCGCCGCACGGCGGCATCGCCCCCGGTGTCGACCGCATCGTCATGCTGCTGGCCGACGAGCCCAACATCCGCGAGACCATCGCCTTCCCGCTCAACGGCAACGCCCAGGACCTGATGATGGGCGCACCGACGGAACTGGACGAGACGCGCCTGCGCGAGCTGCACCTTTCGGTACGGAAGCCGCAGCCGAAGTAGGACCCCGGCGTACGAATGGCTCGGAACCGGCGCCGGTTCCGAGCCATTCCCGTATGCAAGGCTCTCGCCAAGCCCTTACCTACGTTTGTGACAGGTGCCGTCCCTAGCGTCCTGCTCATGACGGGAACCACGGAAAACCAAGTACCTGCACACAAACGGAAGATGACGCGCCGTAAGGTCGTCGTCGCGGGCGCCGGAGCGGTGGCCGCGGTGGGCGTGGGCGGCGCGGTCGCCGCGACCGCGAACGCGGGGGAGACGAACGGCAAGGGCAGGAGCGCCTCCCCGCTCGCCTCCGCCTCCGCTTCCGCCGCCGGCTCCGCGGAAGCGTGTTACGTCCTCACCTCGGAGACCACCGAGGGCCCGTACTACATCGACGCGGACAAGCTCCGGCAGGACATCACCGAGGATCAGGAGGGCATCCCCTTCACCCTCCGCCTCAAGGTGATCGACGCCGACACCTGCAAGCCGATCGCGAACGCCGCGGTCGACATCTGGCACTGCAACGCGCTGGGCATCTACTCGGGCTACGAGGCCATGGGCAGCGGCGGTGGCGGTGGCGGCGGGACCCCGCCGAGCGGCGAGCCGACGGGCGAGCCCCCGACGGGTGAGCCCCCGACGGACGGCGGTGGCGGCGGTGGCGTCCACGAGGAGCCCACCGACGACGAGCGTTACCTGCGCGGCACCTGGAAGACGGACAAGAAGGGCTTCGTCACCTTCCGGACCGTCTTCCCGGGCTGGTACCAGGGCCGCTGCGTCCACATCCACACCAAGGTGCACGTCAACGGCGAGTGGACCGACGCCGGTTACGAGGGCGGCAACACCTGCCACACCGGCCAGCTGTTCTTCGACGAGGAGACCGTCCTCGCCTCCGCCGAGGTCGAGCCGTACTCGACGAACACGTCCACCCGTACGACCCTCGACGAGGACACGATCTACCCGGACAACGGGACCGAGGGCGGCCTGCTCGCCCTCAAGTACAAGAAGAAGAGCGACATCTCCAAGGGCGTCATCGGCACCCTGACCATGGGCGTGGCGCCGGAGGAGACCCACACGGGCCAGGAGGACGACGTCCAGCCCGGAGCGTCCTGACCGGCCTGCCCTCTACGGATACGACTGGCGCCCGGGACCGCGAAGTCCCGGGCGCCTTTGCCGTATGTCAGCCCGTCAGAAGGCCAGAAGCCGTACTGCTACGCCAGGAACTTGTACCCGCCCCAGCCCGTACCGATCTTCGTACGCGGCCCGAACGACCCCTTCCCGTTGCCGTAGAAGCGGAACAGGTTGCCGGACGTGCCGCGGGCGACCAGGTCCGGCCGTCCGTCACGGTTGAGGTCGCCCACGCCGACCACGGCGTTGTACCAGCGGCCCCACCTGCTGAACAGCTTCACGCGGGGCGCGAACCTGCCGTTGCCCTTGCCGGAGTACCGGTAGAGGTTGTTGTACCGGTCCTGGACGAGCAGGTCGGCCTTGCCGTCGCCGGTGATGTCGCCGACGCCGACGATCTGCTTGGCGCCCTTCCAGTTGGAGTACAGCTTCACGCGGGCGGCGAGCCTGCCGGTGCTGGTGCCCTTGTGGAGGTAGACCGCGCCGGTGGAGGCCTTGCGGGTGATCAGGTCGGCGCGGCCGTCTCCGGTGAGGTCGCCGGGAGAGGTGAAGGCGTTGTACTGGTTCCAGCCGCTGCGCGCGAGGGTCGTGTACCTCGTCTTCGGCTTCAGTGCGGCGCCGCATCCCGGCTTGTAGAGACGCAGGGCGCCGCTCTTCATCCGGACCAGGAAGTCGTTGCAGCGGTCGCCGCCCAGGTTGCCGAAGGGGATCACCTTGATGGTGGTGGCCCAGCCGGTGCCGGTCGTCCGGTCGCCGAACCTCCCGCCTCCGGTACCGAGGTGGTAGGTCAGGGTGCCGGAGGAGTTGAGGGTGACCAGGTCGCCGTCGCCGTCCGGAGTGCCCTCGACGCTGTCGAAGTCGTGCCGGACGGCCGCGCCGTTTTCGAGGTAGCCCGTGCCGCTGGTCACGGTGACCGGGGCGGAGGTGCCCAGGCCCGTGGCCTTGAGGGTCCATCTGAACAGGCCGCTGGGGAAGCGGGCTCCGCCGGCCGTCTTGCCGTTCCAGTTCGCCGACATCCACGCGCGGGTGGCGCCGTCGGTGAGCGTGCGGGTGGCGACCTTGCCCGACTCGCCGCTCTGGACCGAGGCCAAGGTCAGCGACCAGGAGGTGACGGGCCGGGACAGCAGCCACCTGCCGTCCCAGGAAGTGGCGGACGACGCCGGGGAGACGTAGCTGTCGACCTTGGTCTCGAAGGCGGACACACCGGACGGGGCGATGCCGGTGGTGGCCACATGCGTCTGGTCGTAGGAGTCGAACCAGGCCACGAGGCCCGTGTACTCGTCCACGGTCCAGCGGAAGCGGCGGTCGACGTCCAGGCCGCTGTCCAGGTCGTAGTCCGCCAGGCCGGAGGCGATCACGCGGGTGGTGCCGGTGGCCGCCTCGGTCAGGACCAGCCGGTCGGCGGCATGGTCGTGGCGGACGGTGAACCCGTCGCCGAGCAGCACATCACCGGGGGTCACCGGCTTCGACGTACGCGCCTTGGAGTCGTACACGCCCGCCGATGCCGTCCCGCACGCCCAGTACACCCACCGGCCCGCCGCCTGCAGCTCGCTCGGCACGCAGCCGAGGCCCGGGACGGTCACCGTGGCGAGGGTCTTGTTCCGGGCGAGGCTGTACGAGGTGAGCTTTCCGGCGGTGGTGGTGGCGCTCCAGAGGGTGGAGCCGTTGAGGGCGGCGGCGCGGACGGAGCGCTTCAGCTTCTGGCCCTGGCCGAACTCGCCGACGTACTGCGTGGGCGTGGCGCCGCCGGAGTTGTAGACGGCGTAGCCGTCGGAGACGTCGACGATGGCGCCGTCCTTGGTGCCGAACTCTAGGTGGGAGTCGGACGAGCCGTCACGGAGGGAGACCAAGCCGTCCTTGGTGTAGCTGTCCCAGGCCCTCCCGAGGTACACGTCCCTGGGGTGGGTGCCGGTGTTGCCCCACAGCATCGAGCAGCCGGCGCCGATGTACGGGCACCGGGCTCCGATCGAGTCGCCGGCCGTCGCTGCGGACGCGGTCAGTGTCGTACCGCCGTTCGTGGTCAGGGTCCGGACGGACGTCGGATCGGAGCCCTTGGGGTTGTCCGTAACCACGCGCAGGCTGCCGCGACTGAGCGCCAGCCCGGTCTTGACGGTCTCGTACGGCGGGACCTTGTACAGCTTCTCCAGCCGCGGGGCGCCGTCGGAGCCTTCGGTGACCCGCTGGACCCACCAGTCGGCCGCGTCCGTGCCGCCGGTGACGAGGGCGGCGCCGTCGGGCGTGGCCAGCGCGTTGCCGAACGCGCGGGGCAGCAGGTCGCGGGTGGAGCCGTCGGTCAGGGATACGGCGGTGACGCCGCCGCTCCCGGTCAGGAGCAGCCAGTCCCCGACGAGCTCGGGGTCGGCGGAGCCGCTCGTGGACCCGGCGGCCACCGGGACCGTCTCCTCGGCGGTGAGGTCGGTGCGGGGCTTGAGGTGCAGGCCGGAGGCGGCCGTGTACCAGCCGACGCGGTCGCCGGTGAGCACGAGTTCGAGCTCCGGCATCGGGTCGGCGCCGGTGAAGGCTACGGTGAACCGGGCCGTGGCGAAGTCCAGGTAGCCGATGGTGTACGACTCGACGACGCCGCTCGCGCCGTACACCGGGTAGGCGAGGAGAGCCCCGTCCTTGTCGCCGGTGCGGCGGAACATGCCGGTCTGCCACTCCGCCTCGGCGGACGGATAGCCGGTCACCCAGCGCTCGCGCTGCTCGCCGCCGACGAAGTCGACGAGCTTGAGCATGGTGCCGTCCACGGCTTCGGCGTCGATGACGGCGTTCCAGTCGGCCAGCACGACCGTCGAGCCGTACGTGCCGACGTAGTCGTCCGGCGCCACGACGACGGTGCGCGGCGCGCTCCCGTCCGGGCTCCACAGCGACACCTTGTCGTCGTACTGGTCGGGCAGCGCCGCGAGGTCGGCGCCCTGCCCGTACCGGCCCGAAGGGCAGGGGTCGGAGATGTAGTAGCAGGTGCCGCCGATCGGCCGGTAGACCCCGGACGGCCCCTGGACGGTGACGGTGCCGCCGTCCGCGTAGTTCGTCCAGAGCAGCCCGGTGACCCCGCCCTGCCGGTGCAGGAAGCCGGTCTCACCGGCCGCGAGCAGCCGGTCGGAGCGCCGTGTCTCCCTGCTCGGATCGTTCAGGAGGATCTCGGTGGTCCCGGCGGACGTGGCCGCTGCGGTGGCCGCGTGCGTGGTGCCGCCGGACGAGTCCGGGACGACGTACATCGATCCGGCGGCCGTCACGGCGACCGTGAGTGCGGAGACGGCGGCGGCCAGGCCGCCCCGTCTCAGGGCAGGTCTGCCCACGTGGGATTCCTTCCGAGATCACCTCGCGCGAAGGGCCTGTGCCGTCGCGCGAAGCGGGGTTCAGTCGTGTGAAGCCGTCGTTCGATCGCGTGAAGCCGGGTTCAGATGACGCCGAGCAGTCCGTTGCCGCCCAGCAGGAGCGAGGACTTCTTGGTGAGGCCGACGTCGGCGGGCTTGATCATGCGGCTGCCGGTGGCCGTGGGGCGGGTGGAGCCGCCGGGGAACACCCAGACCGCGCCCGTGTGGTTGTTCTCGCCCGCCGCGCTGATGAACAGCTCCGGTTTGCCGTCCTTGTTGATGTCTCCGGCGGCGACCGTGGTGCCGAAGAAGTCGTCGATCTCGTTGGCGCCCGGGACGCCCGCGACGTTCTGGGTGAAGCGGTACGAGCCGGAGCCGAGCGTGCGCGAGGCCCGCCCGGGGATCACGGTGACCGCGCCGGTCCGCCACTTGCGGGCCAGGCTCTCGTACGGGGCGCCGACGACGATGTCCGCCCGCCCGTCGCGGTTGAGGTCGGCCACGGCGAGGGAACCGCCGAAAGCGTCGCCCTTCTCGCTCGTGTCCGGTACGCCCGTGGTGTTCTGCGTGATGCGGACGGGCCGCGCGGTGGCGTCGATGCCGTTCTGCGACCCGTACCAGACGTTGACCCGGCCGCCCCTGGCGCCGTCGGCTCCGGCGACCTCGGGCTCGTCGGGGTCGCCGACCACGAGGTCGTCGTAGCCGTCGCCGTCGAGGTCACCGGCGGCCGCGATGAGTCCGTTGCCGTGTTCCAGGGGCCTCGGAATGCCGCTCTGGCTCTGCGGGTTCACGTAGACCTCGCCGCCCGTCAGCCCGCTCATGCGCGTCGTGACGCTCACGCGGTCCTGGTCGCCGTCGCCGTTGAAGTCGCCGAGCGCGACGGTCTCGACCGAGGGGGTGCCGTCCTCCAGCACGGCGGTGGCCACCGTGTTGGTGCGCTTGCGGAAGGGCCCGGTGAAGCGGACCGTGCCGTCCCATCCGCTGACGAGAACCTCGGTCCGGGCGTCGGAGCCGCCGCTCACCGCGGCGAGGTCGAGGCCGAAGTACAGGGGACGGCTGGACGGGGACGACAGGTTCATGCCCTTCGTGAGCCCGTAGCGGCTCCCCCAGAGGACCGTCACCACACCCGCGTCGCGGCCCTTCGCATTGTCCTCGTAGGGCGCGGACACGACCAGGTCCGCGTACCCGTCCCGGTTCAGGTCGGCGGTGGCGGTCGCGGCGCCGAAGTGATCGCCCTTCTCGCTCGTGCCGGGAACCCCGGGCGTGTTCTGGCTGATGGTCTTGCGCCGGTTCGGCGACACCCCCGACCTCGACCCGTACAGGACGACGACCTTTCCGGCCTCCTCCCTGCCGGCGACGTCGGCGCCGGGCGCGGGCAGGACGGCGTCCCGGTACCCGTCCCCGTTGAAGTCTCCCGGCACGGCCCCGTGCACGGCCACCGCCGTTCCGGCCGGCAGCAGCGCGGCCCCGATCACTCCGGCCACGACCACGGCCGCCGCCCGCGAGAGCGCTCTTCGACCGTTCATGTGCTTCATATGTGCTCCTCCCCGTGGAGCCCCTGGCTCCGCACCAGTCCGCATGAGCATGGACATGGGCATGCGGAATTGCGCGGATGATATCAATGGGGTTCGCGTGACCTGTGATGACACCGGGGCCGGAGGCTACTGGGCCTGGAGGGAACGCCGGTCGGCCGACGGTTCGCGCCCGGAACCACGACCACCCCGGAACCCGTCTCACTGGTCATGACCACGACCACGACCCTCGGTGAACAGATCCTGCTCCTCTCCCTCGACGACGCCACCGGAGTCGCCCGGCTGCGCGCGCAGACCGAGTACGCGATCGCGGTGGCGGCCCTGCTGGAAGAGGCGCTGTCCGAGGGGACGGGGCTGCCGGACGACGCCGAGCGGTGGATCTTCAAACACCGCACCGAGGAGTACGAGACCGCCCGCCGGGGACTGCTGGCCAAGGGCCTGATCCGCGAGGAACGCCGCCGCGTCCTCCGCCTCTTCCCCGCCACCCGCTACCCGGAGCGCGACGGCACCACCGAGTCCGCCCTGCGCGACGCCCTGACGGAAACGGTCCTGCACGGCCGGCCCCCGGCACCCCGCCTCGCCGCCCTCATCACCCTCCTCCACCACGGCAACCTCCACACCCTCGCCTTCCCGGACGCCGACCGCGCCACCGTCAAGCAGCGCATGTCCGACATCGCCGAAACCCACTGGGCGGACCCCACCCTGCGCCGCATGGCCGACTCGGTGATGGCGGCCGTGGCGGCGCTCGCGGTGACGACAGTGGTGATCACGACGGTGACGTGACGACACCGCCGGTCTGCCCGCACGGTTCACCCCGTTCACCCCGTTCAATCCGTGGGCGTGGGCGTGGGCGTGGGCACCGGTACGGGTGTCGGCGCGACCCCCTGCACGTTCACCACGGCTCCCGTACGCAGCCGCTTGTACACCCACCGCGCGTCGGCCTTGCGCAGGCCGATCCAGGCGGCCTTCGACTCGTCGTCGCCGGGCGCCTTCTGGTTGTTCGTCAGGGCGGCGATGTAGGTCGTGGTGCCGTCGGGGGCGGTCAGCTTGAGGGCCCAGCGGACCTTCATGGCGTACGCCGCGCCGAAGCCGAGCTCCTGACCGGGCACCCTCAGCAGCTGCTTCCTGCCCGTGACGGTCATCCGTCCCGTCGGTGTCGGCGTGCGGCTCGCGCCGGGGGAGACGGGGAACGTACGGCCGTCGACGACCAGTGCGCGGCGGGACAGGACCACGGTCGCGTCGGCCGTCCCGCGCTGCGGGCTCGCCGTGGATGTCGCGTGCGCGGCCGGGTGCCGGTGGTGCCGTTCGGGGGTGCCGGTGTCCGAGACGTTCACCGCGAGGATCACGGCCAGGGCGGCGGCCGTCGAAGCTCCGGCCGCGGCGGCGGTCGTACGGCGGCGACGACGGCGGAATACGGCGACGGCGCGGACCTCGGCGCCGGAGCCGGGCGGAGGCGCCTCGGCGGACGCGGCCACCTCCCGCAGCTCCCAGATGAGGTCTGTGTGATCACTGGGCTCAATGCGATCGATGTGATCACTGGGATCGGTGGGATCGGTGAGTTCATCGGACACGTTCGTCCTCCTTCTCACCCTCGGTGGGGGCCAGTTCCCGCGCCAGTGCCGCCCGGCCGCGCGACAGGCGGGCCTTGACCGTCCCCACCGGCGCACCGACCTCGGAGGCTACCTGCTCGACACTCAGGTCGCACAGATGGTGGAGGACGATGGCCATCCGCTGGGTCTCGGGCAACCGGCGCAACGCCTCCACCAGCACCGCCCGTTCGGGGTCGGGCCCCGGCGTGTGTTCCGGCGGCGGAGCGTGCCGCATCAGCTCCAGCCAGCGCCGCGCCCGCCGCCAGCGGCTCACCGCGAGCCGCATCGCCACCGTCCTGATCCACGCCTCGGGCGCCCCTTCGGCGAGGAACTCCCGCCGCCGGTCCCAGGCCCGTACGAACGCCTCCTGCACGACGTCCTGCGCCTCGCTGTGGTCGCCCGTGAACGCGTACAACTGCCCGGTCAGCCGCGGGAACGCGGCGGCGTAGAACGCGTCGAACTCTTCCTCGGTCATGCCCCCGCCGCGCCTCTTCGTCAGTGATTCCCGAGCGCCCCCGCACTCTTGTGCAACCCGGCCTTCTCCTCCGTGCGTACCGGCCACATACGCCGCGTCCATCGAAACACACCCCGATGACGCACCCCGAGAAATATCTGTGTAGGTGTCATCCCGGCACCGGCGGAACGGAGTTTGGATGGATGGAGGGTGCGCCCCTCCAGCAGGACAGGACCATCAACCGACCGACCAACGGGAGTTGTCCGTTCATGGCACGGATACAGAAATACGTCATCGCCACCACCGCCCTCGCCGCGGTGCTGGCGGCGGCGCCGACGGTGTCGTACGCCGCCGCACAGGGGACGACGGCGCACAGCACTCAGGTACAGGAGCAGCAGCACCGGAAGGCACCCAAGCCGCGCATCGTCCAGCCCGGTGAACACGTCGTCGCGGCCCCCGGCTTCGAGCTGTGGCTCACGGCGGAGGGCAAGCACTGGACGACGCCGGACATGCCCGACTTCCCGCAGTTCCGGAGCGTGGTCGACGGCAACATCGACCTCAGCCGGCCGGGCGTCTCGATTCAGGCGACCGGTCAGGCGCACGGTGACTGGTACCTGTCCGGCATCTACTACGGCGGCAAGGGCACCGCCTCGTACGTCGAGGTGGAGACGGAGGCCGGCCCGGTGTACGGCAAGCTGCTGGAACTGCCGGGCAAGCCGGGCTGGGGCGTCTGGTACGCCACCACCACGGACGACAGGCCGTCGGGTACGGACCCGTGGGACTTCCTGGACACCGTCACCGTCTACGACACCAAGGGCCGGGTCTACTCTCAGCTGCCCTTGTCCTGAGGCGCTGACAGAGGCCTCTGCCCAGGTGGGGGACGCTCCGGCGTCCCCCACCGCCCCACGCCACCGACCCCGAGGACCGTCGTCCGTGCCGCAGAACGAACCCGAAGTCCCCGACGGCCACGGTGACTTCACCGAGTACGCCACCGCGGCCTGGCCCCGCCTGCTGCGCACCGCGCACATGCTCACCGGCGACTTCCACGAGGCCGAGGATCTCGTACAGACCACGCTGGCCAAGGTGTACGCCCGCTGGCGGCGGGTGCCGCGCGACGAGGTCGACTTCTACGTACGGCGCTCGCTGGTCAACAACAACCTCAGCCGCGTACGGAAGAGACGCGTCGCCCATCTGCTGATGCCGTTCCTGCCGGAGCGGGTGCACCAGTCGGAGGCCGGGCACGCCGAGTCGGTCGCCCAACGGGCCGCCGTCACCCAGGCGCTGGCCGAGCTGTCGGCCCGGCAGCGGGCGGTGCTGGTCCTCCGTTTCTGGGAGGACCTGACCGAGCAGGAGATCGCCGACCTCCTCGGCTGCTCCCTCGGCACGGTCAAGACCCATGTCCGGCGCGGGCTCCAGAACCTGCGCACCCACCCGGCCTTCGCGCCTCACTCACCTCCGTCCTCATCGTCGCCCTCGCCCTGGCCCACGCCCGCCACCGGAGCCCGCCCATGAACCACACGAAGACCGGGGCCGACCCGTCCGGCGAGGCGGGGGCCGACGACACCGGGGAGCGGCTGCGCGAGGCGCTCACGGAGGCCGCGTACACCTTCCCCCTGCCCCCGCTGCCGCTGACCGCCATCGAACGCGACGGCCACCGGCGCCGCCTCCGCCGCCGGGCCGCCGTGCTCGGCACCGGCTGCGGGCTGCTGTTGGTGCCGCTGGCGGTGTTCGGGCTGCGTACGGGCGACTCGCCCGCCCGCCCCAGCGAACGCGTGATCCCTCCGGCCGCGACGAGCAGCGCGTCGCCCTCGCCGTCCCCTTCGTCCTCGTCGGTGCCCGCGGGGAAGGTGCGGGTCGTGGAGTCAGGGGAGCGGGTGACAGCCGGGAGCGGTGCGGAGATCTGGCTCACGGAGGAGGGCAAGTACTGGCAGCTGCCGCACGAGAGGGACATGGAGCCGCAGTTCCGCAGCGTGGTGGACGGCAACCTCGACATGACCGAACCGAACGTGTCCCTCCAGGAGGAGGGCTCCGGCGACGGTGACCTCTTCCTCTCCGGCGTCTACGTCGGCAAGGGCGAGGCGGCCCGCGTCGCGATCGAGCTCGCCGACGGCACGACCCTGGGCGGCACGGTCCTGCGGCTGGCGGACACCGCCAACTGGGGCGTCTGGTACACCGACGCGACCCCGCCGGACGTGCCTGCGAACGACACCGGGTTCCGGACCGCCACGAAGAAGGTCACCGTGTATGACGCGGGGGATGGGGTGATCGCCGAGATGGACTTCAGCGCCCCATAGAGGGTCCCCGCAGAGGGTCAAAGAGGCGGCTGTGCCGGTGCCGGGCCGAGGGTCGTCGTTCCCGGAACCGTGCGATGGCCGAGCCCGGTGCGGTAGGCGTCGAGGGCGGCCTCCACCCTCCCCGTACGCCGGAGGAGATCACCCAGCATCCGGCACAGGTCGGCGAGGTCACCGGCGGCGCCCGCGCGCTCCAGCAGGCTCAGGGCGCGGACGTAGTGCTCCTCGGCGGCCTCGGTGTCGCGGGCGTCCTCGGCGATGATGCCGAGGAGGCGGTGAGCGGCGGCGGAGTGGATGGCGCCGCGTTCGGGGGACAGGTCGCCGAGCACCTCGTGGAGCAGCGCGGAGGCGTCCTCGGACTTGCCCCGGCGGTGCAGGACGTCCGCGAGCTCGACGGCGACCTGGCTGCTGTAGAGGGCGGCGTGCCTGGCGGAGAGCATGTCGAGAGCCTCGCGCAACTCGCCCTCGGCGCGGTCGAGTTCGCCGTTCTGCGCGTACAGGTATCCGCGCATCCAGTGGCAGTTGGCGAGTTCCGTACGGATCTGGAGCTGGCGGTAGAGCTCGGCCGCCTTGGCCAGGGAGGCGTCGGCCTCGGCGATACGGCCCTCGGCGATCAGCGTCCGGGCCACCGAGCGGTGCATCCGGGCCAGCAGCGCCGGGTCGCCGACCTGGGGCGCGAGGGCGAGCGCGAGTTCGGCGGCCTTGGCGGCGCGGGCGTGGGCGCCGAGGTCCATGTAGGGCGCTATGGCGCTGGCGTAGAGCAGCAGCAGGGCGTCCGGGTCGTGCAGGCCGCCGCGGTTCAGCTCGTCGAGGGTGGTCTCCAGCAAGTAGCAGGCGTAACGGAGTTCACCGGCGAGGTAGTGGGAGACCGCGCGGCCCCGCAGCGCCGGGACACGGGCGGGCAGCGGAGCGTCGGCGAGGCACCGCTCGGCCCGTTCGAAGTACTGCCTGGCGGCCGTCAGATCACCGGTGTCGAGCCCGCACTCCCCCAGCCCCAGCAGCGCGGCGGCCTGCTCGGCGACCAGCCCGAGCCCCTCCGCCTCCGCGAGCAGCGCCGCGTACTGCTCCGCCGCCACCTGTGACTCGCCCGTCGCCAGCGTGCGCTGCGCGTCGGTCAGCCGCAGCCGCAGCTCGGTGGCCAGATGCGCCGGGCGCCCGGTCACCAGCTCCTCGTACGCGACGCCGAGCCGCTCGGCGATGTACTTCAGCGCCTCGTCCGACGCGCGCACCCGCCCCGCTTCGAGGGTGGAGATGTACGCGGGCGTGTAGGCGGGCTCCGCCAACTGCCGCTGAGTCAGCCCGCGTTCGGCTCGCAGTCGCTGCACTCTGCGCCCGATGATCTCCGGGTCGTCGCGCTCGGCCATGGATGAAGCATGCCAGTAAGCCGACTTACATCGGCCACTTTCCCCAACTCCCCTGTCTGCTCTTGCTCTTGACGTAGAGAGCCCTTACGTTAAGTGACGCGTTAAGTCCGTTTAATGCGCCCCATACATCCTTGCCGCCGCTGCTGTTGCGAGGTCGTCGTGCTCCGACACCTGCTCGTCCGCCACATCCGGCCCCTCACCGCCGCCCTCCTCACCGTGGCCGCCCTGATGGCGGCGGCGAACGCGATCCCCGTGGGGTAGTCCCCGAATCCCCGTTGTAGGCCCCCTTGTAGGGGTGAGCCGTTGTGCGATACGGCTGTACGCGGACCTGTACATACCGTGTGCGGCCGTACACGGGGGAGTCAGGGGAGCCGGGAGGACGGTATGGCGCACAACGAGATCGACAACGGTGGCCGCTTAGCGGACGAGTTCTTCGTTCCCGGGAGTTCGTCCTTCACGGAGTTCCTGTCGGCCCACCGCCCCGAGCTGCTGACCCCCTCGGCGGACGTACGCACAGTCGCCGACCAACTCCCCCACGGCACCACGGTGCTGGCCCTCACCTACGAGGACGGCGTCCTGATCGCCGGTGACCGGCGCGCCACCATGGGCAACCTCATCGCCCAGCGCGACCTGGAGAAGGTGCGCCCCGCCGACGACTACACGGCGGTCGCCTTCGCGGGCACGGTCGGGCTCGCCGTCGACATGGTCAAGCTCTACCAGGTCGAACTGACCCACTTCGAAAAGATCGAGGGCATCCCCATGTCCCTCAACGCCAAGGCCACCCGCCTCGCCGCCATGATCCGCCAGAACCTCGGCCAGGCCATGCAGGGCCTCGCCGTGGTCCCCCTCCTCGTCGGCTACGACCCCGACGGCTCCCGCGGCCGCATCTTCAGCTACGACATCACCGGCGGGCTCTTCGAGAAGCCGGACTTCCACGCGGAGGGGTCCGGGTCGCCGTACGCCCAGGGCGCGCTGAAGAAACTCTTCCATCCGTCCATGCCCCGCCGCTCGGCGGTCCTGGCCGCCCTCCACGCCCTCTACGACGCCGCCGACGAGGACTCGGCCACCGGCGGCCCCGACATCAGCCGCCGGATCTTCCCCGTCGTGTCCGTCATCACGGAGGAGGGCTTCGAGCGGCTCCCGGAGGACGAGACGGAGGAGCTGAGCCGCGTGATGGTGGCCCAGCGGGAGGAACAGCCGGACGGGCCTACGGCTGTGGCGTAAGGCCGGGAGCAGGGCTGACGTGGACTGTCCCGGAGGCGCCCGGGGTTGTGCAGGCCGATGCCGACGTAGTTGCGCAGGGTCGGGGTCGGCACGTCGCTCACGTGGTCGGGCTCCCTGTCCTCGCCGGCAGGGGTGTCTCCGGATGGGAAGCGTGAACACTTCGGGCCGAAGTGTTGGAGGGTCGCTCATATGTCGGGGGTGTGAACACGCTGGGTGAAAGTGTTCACTGTTCCGAGACGGCTACCCCTGCCCACGGCGGATTGGCCAACGGCGTCAGAGAACGCCGCGAGCCGCCGCCTCCACGAAGTCCCCGAAGGCGGCGGCGCCGACGGTGACGACGGCTCCGCCGGGGTTCTTGGAGTCGCGGACTGCGATGTGGGGGGTGAGGGGGGCGACTTCGATGCACTGCCCGCCGGTGTCGCCGCTGTAGGACGACTTACGCCATGCGGCGGGGCCGAGGGGGGCGCACTCGATGCACTCGCCGCCGGTGTCCCCGCTGTACGACGACTTACGCCACCGCGCGGTCGTCAGGTCCCTGCTGGTGCCCATAACGCTCCTCCATCACACGCGCGATCAGCTCCGCCGAGGCCTCTACAGATAGGGCCGCAGCCTTCAGGTGATCGTAACGGAGGAAGCCTTCCTTCATCTTGGCCGGGTTGGCAGTCATGTGCCCTTGGACGAAGTCCTCGGTGTAGACGATGTCCGGGTCGTCGTCGAAGCGGAGGAGGGTGAACGAGCCCATCTGGCCCGGGTGTTGACCCGCCGAGAAGGGCAGCACCTGTACCTGCGTCCAGCCGTCCCGGGGAAGTTCCAACAGGCGAGCGAGTTGGTTCCGCATGACCTCTCGGCTGCCGACTTGCCGGTGCAGCACCGCCTCGTCCAGCACTACCCACGTTACCGGCGGATCCTCTCGGGCGAGGATCCGCTGCCGCTCCATCCGGGCGGCCACCTTCGCGTCGAGGTCCCCTTCGCTGCGTACGCCCATCACCGCTCGCGCGTACTCCGGGGTCTGGAGAAGTCCGTACACCAGCTGGGCCTGATAGGTGGAGATGTAAGTAGCCTGCGCCTCCATCTCAGCGAACGGTTGAAACCAACTCGGAAGTTGGCTCCGCAACACCAACCCCACCAACCGCGAGAACATCCCGTCCGTCCCCAGCGCCGCATCCACCCGTTCGGCGAATTCCCTGGTCGGAACCTTGTGCGCGGTCTCGATCTGGCCGATCAGGGACCCCGAGCAGAAGATGCAGTCTCCCAACTGGCCCTGTTTGAGCCCCGCTTGCTCCCTCATGCGGCGCAGCTCGTAGCCGAAGTAGTCCAAGGGAGAGGCGTCGGGGTCGAGTTGACGGATCTTGGGCATGGCAGGTTCACCCCCAGGTCGAAACGCCTACCGGCGTTCGCAACGGTCTGTAGCCGAGCGTAGCCAGTCGACTCCACTCTGGTGACGTGAATCACGTAACTGACCGGCAGGGACCCGAAATCGGCGCCAAGTACGGCTTCAGCTTCACCGTGGGTGAGCACTCGGCGGGGCATCTGAGGCGAATCCTCCGCATCTACCTCCACGCCTGGGGGATGCCCGACCTCACCGACTCCGCCACGCTCGCCCTCACCGAGCTGATCGCCAACGTCGTACGCCACGTACCCGGCCGACGCGCCGCCCTGCTGATGCTGAGGCAGACCGGCGGGGTGCGGGTGGAGGTCACCGACACGTCGTCTCGGTCACCGTTGTCCACAGCTGTGGACGAACTCGCGGAGGACGGGCGCGGGCTGGTGATCGTGGACGCGGTTACCGACCGGTGGGGATGGCAGCCGCTGCCGGACCGGCCGGGCAAGACGGTGTGGTTCGAGTGCGACGCCAAGGAGGAAGCGAAGGAAGAAGCGGACGAAGAAGTCGAGGCCGAAAACGGTGCCGTTTGGCCGGAAGGGATCACAATCCGGAACCAATGAGCACTTCCGGCGCCGGACGCACTCCCCGATACGTGCCGTGTCCCCCTAAACTCCCACCCCTCCAGCCCGAAACGGCGGCAGTCCACTCGGGACCTTCGAGCGCTCACGTCAGCACCACAGGGGAGTACCGCATGATCACCCTGACCATTCCCGTCATGATCACCTTCGGAGTCTTCCTGATAGCCGTGGTCATGGTCGGTGTGGTGGCGCACGGGGAGACGACCACGTTCGAGGACTTCGCCGTCGGCGGCCGTCGGCTGACCGCCCCGGTGGCCGCGCTGTCCGCGGGGGCCGCCGACATGTCCGGCTGGTTGTTCCTGGGGCTGCCGGGGGCCGTGTATCTGGCCGGGCTGGGCGCGACGTGGATCGCGGTCGGTCTGATCATCGGTACGTATCTCAACTGGCGTCTCGTCGCGCCCCGCCTGCGCACCTACACCGAGCGGGCCGGGAACGCGCTGACTCTGCCGGCGTATCTGGAGGAACGTTTCGAGGACCGGAGCAGGATGCTCAGGCTGCTCTCCGCGATCGTCACCGTCGTGTTCTTCACCGTCTACGTCGCCAGCGGGCTGATCGCCGGTGGTCTGCTGTTCGACGAGATCTTCGGCGCCGGCTTCGAGACCGGTCTCACCGTCTTCGCCGTGGTGATCGTCGTCTACACCATTCTCGGCGGCTTCCGGGGCGTGAGTATCACGCACTCCATCCAGGGCACGCTGATGCTCCTCGCGGCGATCGCCCTCCCCGCGATCGCCATCTGGCACTTCGGCGGCTTCGGCGCGCTGCACGGTGAGCTGACCGCCACGTCCTCGGCGCTGCTCGACCCGATGAGGGAGGCCTCCACCGCCGGCAGCAGATGGACGACGGGCGAGCCGCTCGGTGCCATCGCGATGATCTCGCTGCTCGCCTGGGGGCTCGGCTACTTCGGCCAGCCCCACGTCCTGACCCGTTTCATGAGTATCCGCAGCCCCCGGGACATACCCCTGGCCCGCCGTCTGGGTGTGAGCTGGGTGGTCGTGGTCCTGGGCGGCGCCTCGCTCATCGGGCTCGCCGGGATCGCCGTGATCGACGAGCCGCTCGACAACCCGGAGACGGTCTTCATCCAGCTCTCCACGCAACTGGTCAACCCCTGGATCGCGGGGATTCTGCTGGTGGCCGTGCTGGCGGCGATCAAGTCCACGGTGGACAGCCAGCTGCTGGTCTCGGCAACGTCCCTCACCGAGGACCTCTACCGGCGGTTCTTCAACCAGCAGGCATCCGACACGTTGCTGCTGGTGATCGGGCGGCTGAGTGTGGCGGCCGTGGGACTGGTCGCCTATGTGATCGCGCTGAGCGGCGGCGCCGTGCTCGACATCGTCGCGTACGCCTGGGCGGGCTTCGGCGCGGCCTTCGGTCCGGTGATCGTCCTGTCGCTGTACTGGCCGCGGATGACGGCGGCCGGGGCGAAGGCCGGAATGCTCACCGGTGCCCTCACCGTGCTCCTGTGGGAGAAGATCGACCCGCTCCTCGGGCCGCTGGAGTCGGGCATCTACGAGATGGTGCCCGGCGTACTCGCCGCCACCGTGGCAGCCCTGGTCTTCGGCAGGTACGTCGGACGCCCCCCGATGCGGGACTGGACCGGCCCGATGGAGGACGCCCCCGCCTCCGAAGACGAGCCCCAGGAGGAGTTCCAGGACGAGCCCGAGGCCGGGTGGCCCTACGCCACGCCCCACGCCACGCCTGAGGCCGAGTGGCCCCGCACCGGGCCGTACGCCGCGCCGTACGCCGAACCGTATGCCGCGCCCCACCCCGCGCCGCACGCCGGGCCGCAGAGCCAGGACCCGTGGTACCCGTACCCCGCGCCTCCTACGAATGACCCGAGGCGGTAGGGAACTCAAAGTCCTGACTCCAGGTCTTACGGAGTCGTGACAGGTGGGGCGCGCACCGGGGAATCTCCCGGGCGCGCCCCTAACGTTCTGTCCATGCGGGTACTCGTCACCGGCGGAGCCGGGTTCATCGGAAGCCATGTCGTCGAGGCGCTGCGGGCGCGCGGACACGAGCCCGTCGTCTTCGACGTACGGGACAAGAGCGAGCACGGCGCGCGGGACGTACGGGACGCGGACGCCGTCGCGGACTCCCTGCGCGGTGTCGACGCCGTCTGCCACCAGGCGGCCCTGGTCGGCCTGGGCAACGGCTTCACCGACGCCGTCGAGTACGTCTCCCGCAACGACCTCGGCACCGCGGTCCTGCTGACGGCCATGGCCGACGCGGGCGTACGGCGGTTCGTGCTCGCCGGGTCGATGGTGGTGTACGGGGAGGGCCGGTACCTCTGCGACCGCCATGGTGCGGTGCGCCCCGGCCCGCGCGCCGTCCGCCTCCTGGACGCGGGCCTCTTCGAACCCACCTGCCCTGTCTGCGGGTACGCGTTGAGCCCCGGCCTCGTCGACGAGGACGCCCCCGTCGACCCGCGCAACGTCTACGCCACGACGAAGCTCGCCCAGGAGCACCTGGCCGCCGCCTGGGCCCGCTCGACCGGCGGCCGGGCCGTCTCCCTCCGCTACCACAACGTCTACGGCCCCGACATGCCCCGCGACACCCCGTACGCCGGTGTCGCGTCGTTCTTCAAGTCCGCGCTCGCCCGGGGCGAGGCCCCGACGGTCTTCGAGGACGGGGGCCAGCGGCGGGACTTCGTCCACGTACGGGACGTGGCGGCGGCGAACGTGGCCGCCCTGGAAGCGGACGCGGAGGAAGGCGCGCTCACGGCCTACAACACCGGCAGCGGCGATCCGCACACCGTGGGCGAGCTGGCGTGGGCGCTGGCCGCCGCGAGCGGGGGCCCCGACCCGGTGGTCACCGGCGAGTACCGCCTCGGCGACGTCCGCCACATCACGGCGGACTCGTCGCGCCTGCGGAAGGCGCTGGGCTGGACGCCGGAGGTGGGGTTCGAGGAGGGGGTACGGGAGTTCGCGGCGGCGTCCTAGCCGCTCTCCAGTCGCTCCAGCCGTGCCCAGCCGTTCTACGCGTTCTACCCGGGCACGCGCTGAACCTCGGCTCCCAGTTCCGTCAGCCGACGTTCGACGTGCCGCAGGGCTCCCTCCCGCCGCCCCGGCACTCGGCGGCGCAGCTCGACGAGCGCGAGGCCGAGTTCGTGGGCGGGGGCCGTGTCCTTCACGCTGCCCCACTGATGGTGCGCCCGGTCGACGGCGGTCTCCACGGCCGGGGTCCGCGGGGACTGTCCCGTGGCGAGCCGGGCATTGGCGACGGTCAGCCAGGTACGGCAGCTCCGCACCGCGTCCCCCGCGAACATCGCCAGGTCTGCCCGTACTTCCGCCCAGTGCAGCGCCTCCTCCGACGCCGCCCCGTGCGCCCGTACGGCGGCCTGCTCGTGCCGCGCGGCGAGCGCGTCGGCCTCGGCGTGCCGGTCGGCCTGTACGGCGGCGGTGATGAGGGCGTGGGGGTCGGGGTCGGGAGCGGCGGGGCTCTCGGGTGGCGGCTGGGGGGCGTAGGAGGGGGCGGTCGCGGCGTCCCAGGAGAGCACGGCGTCTCCGTACGCTCCCTCGTTCGCCCCCTCGTTGGCGATCCGTGTGAGCGCCTGCTGGTGAAGGTGGGGCAGCGGAGGCCGGTGTCCACTCCGCAGAAGGGTGGCGACGGCCCGCATGTAGGTGGGGGTGGCCACCGTGCGGCGGGGCGGGGGCGGGGCGATCCGTCCGTACAGGCTCACTCCCCTCCCGGCGGTCAGCGCGTGGGTGGTGAGGTACTGCCAGGCGGCGGCGTCGGCGTGGAGGTCGACGAGGAGGGTGGTCGTGCCGGGGGCGCGCAGCCGTAGCTCCTCGGTGATCCAGTGCCAGGGGAACCCGGTGTAGCGGACGGTCGCCGGGGTGGTGCGGGCCAGGGCCAGGTGGGGGAGGTGCTGGCGGCGGTCGAGCTGGAGCTGCCCGGTGAGGAACACGGTGAGCGGGCCGGGGGCGGTGGCCGCGGCGCGGAGCCGGGTGAGCACGGCCTGCGGTTCCAGCGGGTCGGCCAGTTCGACGACGTTCGCCGTCTCCGTACCGGACAGCACGGCGGGCGGCACCGCCGCGAGCACGGGGAGCACGGACGCCGCGTCCACCAGGCACCCCTTGCCACCGGGCGAGGCCGCGAGCAGCAGCACGGTTCCGGGCATGGTTCCTCCCCCATCGATCACTTACGGCAAGCACGGTAACGGGTGCGCCTGCAAAGGGGCGACGGGGGCGAAGAACAACCACACGAAGGACGACTACACCTCGACCGTGGGCAACGTCACCTCGAACCGGCAGCCCCCCGGAATGTTCCGTACCGCCGCGTGCCCCTGGTGGGCCTCCACGATGCCGCGGACGATGGCGAGGCCGAGGCCCGCGCCGGCGGGAGGGGTGCGGGCGTGGGTGCCTCGCCAGCCGGTGTCGAAGACGCGGGGGAGGTCCTCCTCGGGGATGCCGCCGCAGCTGTCGGTGACGGACAGCACGACGCCCCCGGCGGAGCGCTCGGCGGCCACCGCCACCGTGCCGTCGGGCGGGGTGCGGCGGATCGCGTTGACGAGCAGGTTGCCCAGGACGCGGCTCATCTCCTTGCCGTCCACCTCCACGGGCACCGGCTCGACCTGGTAGCCGACCAGTCGCACGCCGTATTCGCGGGCCAGGGGGTCCGCGCCTGCCAGGGCGTCGCCGACGAGGTCGTAGAGGGACATCCGGGAGGGGGCCAGGGTGAGGGCGCCGGCGTGGATGCGGGAGAGTTCGAAGAGGTCGCCGACCATGGCGTTGAGGCGCTCGACCTCGGTGCGGATCTGGCGGAGGTAGCGGGTGGGGTCGGCGGCGACACCGTCCTCCAGGGCCTCGGACATGGCCCGGAGACCGGCGAGCGGTGTGCGCAGGTCGTGGGAGATCCAGGCCACGAGTTCGCGCCGGGAGGTCTCCAGCGCGCGTTCGCGCTCGCGGGACTCGGCGAGTTTGGCGCTGGTCGCCTGCAGCTCGCGGCTCAGCGCGGCCAGTTCGGCCGTCGCCGGGCCGGCGGGGGCCGCGAAGGCGCCGCCGTCGCCGAAGGAACGGGCGGCGAGGGCGAGCTCATGGCTGCGGGCGACGACCCAGCGGCCCAGCAGCAGTGCCGTGGCCAGGGAGACGACGGCGGCCATCGCGATGACCGTGGTGACGACGGACAGGTCGTGCGGGGAGAGGAGCATCGCCTGGCAGACGGCCAGAGTGCCCGCGTACATCGCGGTCACGGCGACGGCGACGACGATCGTGAGCGACGTGGTGAGCGAGCGGCGGCGCAGCACCCACAGCGCGCCCGCGCCGACGAGCCCGGCCGCGGCGGCGCCGAGGAAGGCGATGAGGGCGATGAGGAGTGTGTCGTTCACGGTCAGGCATCCTCCCGCTCGGCGCCGGGTGTGCCGGAGGGGTCGAAACGGTAGCCCACGCCCCACACCGTCTGGATCAGCCGGGGCCGGGCCGGGTCGTCCTCCACCTTGCCCCGCAGGCGCCGCACGTGGACCGTGACCGTCGAGAGGTCCCCGAAGTCCCAGCCCCACACCTCGCGCATCAGGTCCTCGCGGCTGTACGCGCGCCCGGGGTGCCGCAGGAAGAAGGCGAGCAGGTCGAACTCGCGGAGGGTGAGGGCGAGATCGGCGCCGTTCTTGGTGGCGCGGCGTCCTGCGGGGTCGACGCTGAGGCCGACCGCGTTCAGCGCGTTCACGGGCTGCGGCCCGGCGCCGGGCCGCGTGCGGCGCAGGACCGACTCCACGCGCAGGACCAGCTCGCGGGGGCTGAACGGCTTGGTGACGTAGTCGTCCGCGCCCACCTCCAGGCCCAGGATCCGGTCGTCCTCGTCGCCTCGCGCGGTCAGCATGATCACCGGTACGGGTCCCCGGGCCCGCAACCGCCGGCACACCTCCAGCCCGTCCATGCCCGGCAGCATCAGGTCCAGGACGACCAGGTCGGGCCAGTGCGCGGCGGCCCGGTCGAGCGCGGCGGACCCGTCGGCGGCCCGGTCGACGGCGTACCCGGCCCGGTCGAGGTAGCCCGAGACGATCTCGGCGACGGTGGGGTCGTCGTCCACGACGAGGACACGGGCGCCCGGGACAGCGGGCTCCGGGCCGGCCCCGGGCGACTCGTGCGGCTGCGGCGGCTGATGCATGGAGCCAGCGTCGCACCCCGAGCCCGCGAACGCCGCCCCCTGTAAGGAACAGCACCTCGGACGTCCGCGATTCGTAAGGAAGTGCAAGGAAGCAACAACGAGGTACTTCGTGAAGGGAGTACGGGAGCAAGGGAGCAGTGAGCAGGGAGGAGGGGCGGAGGGAGTACGGAGGGGGTACGGCAGGAGTACGGAGGGAGTACGGAGAGCATGTGGAGAGGGCGTGGACGGAGTGCGGGCGTGGGCTTGAAATCGCCCTCTCCATGCCCCCGCCTGGGGCGATGTCCGCGTTTCGTAAGGTGCCCCCGCCTGAAATACCCCTTCTGCGTTCGTACTGTGAAAGCCGTGACTCCCAATCCAGGCATCCATCCCGCCGTCGCCCCCACCGTCGACGTCGTCCTCCCCTGCCTCGACGAGGCCGACGCCCTCCCCTGGGTCCTCGAACGCATCCCGCCCACCTGGCGGGCCCTGGTCGTGGACAACGGGTCGACGGACGGTTCGGCCGACGTGGCCCGCGCCCTCGGCGCGACCGTCGTGCACGAGGAGCGCCGGGGCTTCGGCGCGGCCTGCCACGCGGGTCTGACGGCCGCCACGGCGGACATCGTGTGCTTCTGCGACTGCGACGCCTCGCTCGACCCGTCCCTGCTGGTGCCCTTCGTCCAGGAGGTGCGCGACGGGGCGGCTGACCTGGTGCTCGGACGGCGCCGCCCGCAGGGCCGGGGCGCCTGGCCCGCGCACGCCCGCGCGGGCAACCTCGCGCTGTCCCGCATGCTGCGCCGCCGCACCGGCCTGCGCCTGCACGACCTCGGCCCCCTGCGCGCCGCCCGCCGCGAGGCGCTGCTCGGGCTCCGCCTCACCGACCGCCGCAGCGGCTACCCCCTGCAGATGGTCGTGCGGGCCGCCGACGCCGGGTGGCGCGTCACCGAGCACGACGTCCCGTATCTGCCGCGCACCGGCGACTCCAAGGTCACCGGCACCTGGCGTGGCACCTGGCACGCGGTCCGCGACATGCGCCGGGTGCTGGCGGAGCCCCCGTACGAGCCCGTCGACCACGTCGACCACTATGCAGCGCAGGGAGGAACGCCCCGATGACCGCCCTCCTCGTCATAGCCAAGGAACCGCGGCCGGGGCGCGTGAAGACCCGGCTCACGCCCCCGTTCGCGCCCGAGGAGGCGGCGGCCCTGGCCGAGGCCGCCCTGGTGGACACGTTGCACGCGGTGCTGGCGGTGCCCGCGACCCGGCGGGTCCTGGTCCTGGACGGTGCCCCCGGTCCCTGGCTGCCGCCCGGCTTCGACGTCGTACCGCAGGTCGCGGGCGGGCTCGACGAGCGGCTGGCCGCCGCCTTCGCGGGATGCGACGGAGGGCCGGCCCTGCTCGTCGGGATGGACACGCCGCAGATCACACCCGGACTCCTCGCCCCCGCCCTCGACTTCACCGACTGCGACGCGTACTTCGGGCCCGCCGAGGACGGCGGCTTCTGGGCCCTGGGGCTCGCCGCCCCCGACCCCGGACTCCTGCGCGGCGTCCCGATGTCGACGCCCACGACGGGTGCCGCGCAGCGGGCGCGGCTGATGGAGGCCGGGCTGCGCGTACGCGACCTGCCGCGGCTGCGGGACGTCGACACGGCGTACGACGCCGACCTGGTCGCCGCCGACGCCCCGCACACCCGTTTCGCGGCCGAACTCACCCGGCTGACCTCGGCGGTAGGCCGATGAGCACGGCCACGAGCCCCAGCCCCAACCCAAGCCCCAGCCCCAACCCAAGCCCCAGCCCCTACAGCCCGGTCAGCCCTCCCGGACCTCCCGGACCTCCCGGCCCCCGCTCCTGGTCCGCCGACCCCTACGCCGACGCCCTCCGCAACGGCCGCGGCCCCCTCTTCCTGCGCCGCGCCGACGGCTGGCTGCTCCCCCTGGACGTGGAGCGGTGGTGCGCACGGGCCGATGCCGCCGATCTGTCGGCGCTGCGGCGGTGTGAGGGGACCGTGCTCGACGTGGGATGCGGACCCGGACGGCTGGTCGCCGAACTCGCCACGCGGGGACGGAAGGCGCTCGGCATCGACGTCAGCGAGGCCGCGGTCGCGCACACGCTGCGGCTGGGCGGTACGGCGCTGCGGCGGTCGGTGTTCGAGCCGTTGCCGGGGGAGGGACGCTGGGGCACGGCGCTGCTGCTCGACGGCAACATCGGCATCGGCGGCGACCCGCGCGCCCTGCTGCGACGGGTCGGCCAACTCCTCGCGCCCGGCGGCCTGCTGATCGCCGAGACCGAGCCCGTCGAGGACCTCGCCGACCTCGCCGACCTCGACGAGCGGGTCCACGTCCACGTCACCGACGCCTACGGCACCCCCGGCACCCCGTTCCCCTGGGCCCGCCTCGGCGCCTCCGCCCTGCTCCGGCACGCCCGGGAGTCGGCCTGGCGCCCGGAGGGTCAGTGGACGGCGGAGAGGCGCTCCTTCGTGGCCCTGCGGGCTCGGCGCGCCTTACGCAGCAGCAGCCACAGCGCCGACGACCCGAACAGCACCGCCGTGATCAGCAGCCAGCGGCCCAGGAAGACGTCTCCGGGCAGCGCGGTGGACCTCTCGTAACGCTCCCGCGTCCGCCCGCTGATCAGCGGGAACCACACCAGCAGCAACAGTCCGGACAGCACGGCCGGGACGCGCACGAACCCGGCCCACTCCCGGTGGCCGACGGTCCCGAGTACGGTCCGGGCCGCCCGGTCGGCCATCGCGTACAGCGGCAGCAGCACCAGGTCGTGCAGTACCGCCGCCCCGACGATCCACAGCAGCACGCCCCACCAGTCACCGTCGAGCAGCCGCACCCCGGCGTACGCGACGAGCGCGAACGAGGCGGCGAGGAGCAGGAGTTGGAGCGGGCTCTCGCCGTACCAGCGGCGGAACAGTGTCGTGAACGGCCGGCGCATCACAGGTCTACTCACAGGTCTCCGAACGTCAGGCGGGCCACCCACTTGGTGTTGAGCACGCCGGGTGCGGCGGGCACGATGATCCGCGCCGGATAGCCGTGGTCGAGGGCCAGGGGCTCGCCGTTGACGTCGAGGGCGAGCAGTGAGCGCGGGTCGCGGACCTGGTTGTCGCGCAGCGCGGCCCGGCGGAAGGACCCGCTGAGCTGAAGGGACTCCACGAAGAGGTCCGGGGCGTCGCCGTATCCCACCAGCGCCGCCAGGTCCCGCAGCCGTACGCCCCGCCACCACTGGTCGGACGTCGACCAGCCCTCCACGCACGCGATGGGCAACGCGGCACTGCGCAGGGGCAGTTCGAGCAGCTCGGCCCGGCTCAGCCGTACCACCGTGGTCCGTCCCCCGACGACCAGCCGCCACGCCTCCTCGCTTGTCTCACGCGTGTCGATGCCCCTCGACGCGGCCGTCTTGTTGATCTGGAAGCCGCCGGGTCCGGAGCCCGGATCACCGCCGCCGTGCGGGGCGAGGAGCGCCGTCTCGCGCAGCGGCCCGTCGAAGCTCTGCCCCGCCGTCGTGGCCACCAGGAACACCGACGCGCCCCCGACCAGCCCGAGCGCACCGCGCCGCGAGACGGTGGGCTCGGCGGGGTTGGGGGACACCAACTTCCCCTCCTGCTCACCCCGCTCGCCCCCTTCGCTCCGTTCATGCCGTTCGCGCCGCAGATTCCGTACGACCACCGGCGTCTTCAGCACCACATGGGCGACGAGAGCCGCGAAGAACACCCACGCCCCGTAGAAGTGCAGCGGATAGAAGGACCCGGGGAAGACGTAGTCCAGCTGGATGTTCATCACTCCCGTGATGAACTCGAACAGCCCGCTGCCGACCAGCACCAGCAGCGAGAGCCGTTCCAGCGCGTGGCCCACCGAGCGGGCGGGCGGCAGCGCGAAGAGCCGGGGCACGACCGACCACAGCTTCGCGAGGAGTACGGGGATCAGGGCGACGCCGAGGGTGACGTGCAGGCCCTGGTTGAGCCGGTACAGCCAGTGCGGGTCGGTCGGCCAGGAGAAGAGGTAGAAGCCGAGGAGGCCCTTGTCGGGAGTCTTGTCGTTCACCGGGGCCAGGTCCGGGTTGTAGGCGGCGTACGACAGCAGGCCCGTCACGAACAGGACGGTGATCCCGGCGAGCAGGACGACCCCGAGCACCGAGGTGAGCCAGGGGCCGCGCAGGGGGCTGCGCCAGAAGGAGGGGGACGCCGGGGACCTGGAGGACGTGAGGAGCCGTTCACTCATGCCTCGACGGTAGATTCGAACCGTGCCGCCGGGCGGGGGCCGACCCGTGACGAAACCCTTACGTCCGCCCAGGTAGGGGCGCTTTGCGGGGCCGGGCAGCCTAGCGTTCGGGTTGTGAACCGCGACCTTCGCCGTGACCTGTATGCGGTCCTCGCCGCCGTGCTGCTCTTCGTGACGGCCGTCCTCGTGGGCCATTACCTGGAGGACACCTACGACGTCCTGCATCTGGGCTGGCCCCCGCTGGTCGGCCGGTGGCTGCCGCACGTGGGTCCCGGCACCCCGGCGGCGGTCGCCGTGGCCGTCGTGGTGATCGCGTACGGGCCCGGGCTCGCGCAGCGGCTGCCGTGGCGGGGACTGGTCGCCGGGGTCTGGGCGACAGCGATGGCCTGGACGTGGTCGCTGGCGCTCATCGACGGCTGGCACCGGGGCATCGCCAGTCGGCTGACCCACAGGTACGAGTACCTCCAGGTCATCGACCGCTTCGACGACATCGGCGCGACCCTGCGGGACTTCAACAACCACATCCTGATGTACTCCCCCGACAACTGGCCCCCGCACATCGCCGGGCACCCGCCGGGCGCGACGCTCACCTTCGTTTGGCTGGACCGCATCGGGCTCGGCGGCGGGGGCTGGGCGGGCGCCTTCTGCATCGTCGTCGGTACGTCGGCCTTCGCCGCGATCCTCGTCGCCGTACGCGCCCTCGCCGACGAGTCCGCCGCCCGCCGCGCCGCCCCGTTCCTCTGCCTGGCCCCGGCCGCGATCTGGATCGGCGCCTCCGCGGACGGCTACTTCGCCGCCGTCACGGCCTGGGCGGTGGCGCTGCTGGCCCTGGCGGCGACAGGTATGGCCCGTTCAAGAATCGCCACGGCGTTCGGCTCCGGGCTGCTGTTCGGCTGGACCATGTACCTGTCGTACGGCCTCACCCTCTTCGCGATCATCGCGGCCGCCGTCCTGCTGCTGACCTGGCGGCGCTGGTCACCCACCCTCCTCCTCCCGCTCCTGGCGGGCACGGCCGTCGTCCCCGTCGCCTTCGCGCTGGTCGGGTTCGACTGGTGGGAGGCGTACGGGCTGCTCGTCGAGCGCTACTACCAGGGCGCGGCGGGCTTCCGCCCGTACGGCTACTTCGTCTGGGCCAACCTCGCCGGCACCGTGGTCGTCGTGGGGCTCGCCACCGTGGTCGGGCTGCGGCGGACGGTGGCCGCCGTGCCGGACGCGGTACGGCGGGCACGGGCGGGTGAGACGACCCCGGGCGACCGGCTCGTCGGCCTGGTCCTCGCCGCGTTCCTCGCGATCGCCGTCGCCGACCTGTCCGGCATGAGCAAGGCCGAGACGGAACGCATCTGGCTCCCCTTCGCCCTCTGGCTGCTCGCCGCGACGGCACTCCTCCCGCGTACGGCGGCCCTGCGGGTCTGGCTAGGCGCGCAGGCGGCGGTGGCGCTGATCGTCAACCACCTGCTCATCACGGGCTGGTGAGCCCGGCGGCGCCCGGCTCGCCAACGCCCGGAACGCCGGTCGTCGGGCGCGGGCGTACGGCGAAGATCGTCGTGTCGTCGGCGAGGCGGCCCCCGCAGTGGCCCAGCACACCGTCGCGGACGAGCCCGACCAGGTTCCCCGGCTGCGCGGTCGCGGGGTCGGCGGCGACCGCGGCCGCCACGTACTCGTACAGCGGGAAGAACACGCCTCGCCCGTCCCGCGCCTCCGTCACCCCGTCCGTGAACAGCAGCAACGTCTCACCCGGCGCCAGCGCGGCCCGGTACGGATGCGGAGGACCGTCCCCCAATTCACTCAGCCCCAGCGGGAGCCCGTCCCCGAGCGGCAGCCACCGTACGCCGTCGGCGGCGACCACGAGGGGCGGCTCGTGCCCGAAGCCGACGATCTCGATGGAGGGGTGGGGGTCGTCGGGGGTGGGGTGGCCGTCCGCGTCACCGGAGAGGCGGCTACCGGCGTCACCGGCGCTACCGGCGTTGACGGCGGCGGGCGGGAAGTCCAGCAGCACCGCCGTGGCGAAGCGCTCGGCGTCGTAGTGGCCGAGGGCCGCGCGGTAGCGGACGTGGCGGAGCATCCGCTTCTCCAGCCGTCCGGCGACGCCGGTCAGCCGGGCCTCGTGGTGCGCGGCCTCGCGGAACGTGCCGAGGAGAGCGGCCGCCGTCTCGACCGCGCCGAGGCCCTTGCCCTGGACGTCGCCGAGGAGCACGCGGGTGCCGTGCGGGCCGGTCTGGATGTCGTAGAAGTCGCCGCCGACGCGGGCCTCGCTGTCGGCGGCGAGGTAGACGGCCGCGTGGTCGAGGCCGCCCCACCCCGGCGGCAGGGGGCGCAGCACCGTACGGCGGGTGGTCTCGGCGACGTCCCGCATGTGCAGCATCCGCTGCTCCCCGCGCACCCGCACCGCGCAGGCCAGCACCGACAGCGCACCGCCCGCCGCGATGAGGATGAAGTCGGGCAGGCCCGTCTGGTACTCGTGCGGCCAGGCGTTGTCCCCCAGCGCGTAGGTGAGCTGGGCGAGCACCGCGAACAGCGTCGTCGTCCACACCCGGCAGACCGCGGCGGCGACAGCCGGCACGAGCACGAGCCACGAGAGGATCCGGAAGTCGCCCGAGGTGTTCCAGTCGACCACCGGGATCGCGACGAGCAGCAGCAGCGGCGGCAGCCCGGCGATGCTGCGGCCGCGCACCCGGAGCAGTTTCTGCCGCTCGGCGAGGTCCGGCTCCGGCCCGAGCCGCGGCAGCCGGTCGAACACGGGCCGCCGTTCGTGCGCGGGCAGCCGTGTTTCGCCGGGCTTCATGAAGGCCAGCGAAACACGGCCGCACGGCACCCGCATCCCGACTCCCGCCCCCCGACTTCGCGTATCCCGACTCCCGACTCCCGACTTGCCAGGGCGCCGCCCCAGGTGTGCTCTGGAAGGCGGGGCGGAGAGTGAGCAGAGAGAGGGGCCTCCCATGGCTCATGCGGCACCCAGGTCACGCACCAGGTCACGCACCCGGTCACGCACTCCGGCGCCACGGCGCCCGTCGCGTACGCCCGACGTGTTCGACGAGCGCACCCACACCCTCGCACGCTGGGCGCTCCCGGTGGCCCTCGGACTCGTGTACGGCTACTGGGCCGCTGCCATGACGCGCAACGGCGGCGCCATCACCGGCTGGAACGTCCTCTTCGGCTTCGTGACCGCGTTCGTGTTCATGGCGCTCTACATCGGCGTACGGGCGGTCGCGTCCTGGCTCAAGCGCGAGCAGCACGCCCTGCTGTGGGCCGCCTTCGCGGGCAGCGCCTTCGGCTTCCTCTACAGCCAGCACGCGACCGTGCTGCGCTCCACCGGCATGGGTGCGGTGATCGGGGCGGCCGTGTTCGTTGTGGTGTTCTACCGGTACTACACGCACGAGGACGCGGCGGGAAACCGGGTGAGGTGAGACGCCGACGGGACGACGGCGGGCGTGAGGCGAAGACCGTTCGCGGGGCGGGTGGGACGACGCGATCCCCGTCCCCGTAACGGCTTGTCCTCTGCGCCCATTTGCACGCACGCACGGCCTGACCGCTCGCGCACCCGGCCCCCGCGCCTTTGCCTGAAAAGGTGCCCCACCCTCTGCCCCACCCCCACCCCCACCCCCACCCTCCCCGGCTCCGGAACGCCCTGTCCGCCGCCCTGATCGCCCTGGCCTGCACGCTGCTGCTGCCGTTCGGCGCGCTGGCCGCGTGGGCGACGTACGAGATCGGGGACACGGCCCGGTACCAGGCGGTGACGGCGCCGCTCGCGGACGACCCGGACGTGCGGGACGCGATCGCGGAGGCGGTGGCGGCCGGGATCATGCGGGAGGTCCGGGTCGGGGCGTCGCTGGAGGGGCCGACGCGGTCGTTCACGTACGACGCGGTGCGGTCCTTCACGCACACCGAGGCGTTCCGCACGGCCTGGGACACGGCCAACCCGGCGGCGCACGGGGAGGTGCTGCGGGCGCTGCGCGGGAACGGCAGCGGGCCCGTGACGCTCGACATCGCCCCCGTCACCGAGCGTGTGAAACGCCGACTCGCCGACGACCACGTGCCGTTCGCCCACCGCATCCCGGTCACGCACACCCGCGTCACGGTGCTCACGGCCGACGAACTGGACCGGATCCGAAGGGGATACCGCATGCTCGAAGTCGCCGCCCTCTGGCTCCCGGTCACCGCCGCCGCCCTGGCCGCCACCGGCCTCCTCATCGCCACCTGCCGCCGCCGCGCCCTCCTCGCGACGGGGCTCGGCACGGCACTCGGCGGCGCCCTGCTCGGCCTCGCCGTGGCCGTGGCCCGCCACCTGACCCTCGCCGACCTCCCCCCGGACGTCTCCCGCGCGGCGGCAGCGGCGGTGTACGACGCGCTGACGCTCACCCTGCGGACGGTCACGTGGGCGCTGGTAGGGGCCGGGGCGCTGGCGGCGGCGGGGGCATGGCTGACGGGCGCCGCCGTACGCCGCCGCGCGGCGGCCACGACGGGCGTACCCGTTCGGCCCTCAGCGCATGCGCCGCACGTCCCGCGGCGCGAGCATGCGGATGATCGGTCCTAGTCTGCCTCCCGAGGAGCCCCATGTCGCAGCCACCCACAACCACCCCGCCCCCGCCCCCGTCCCCGCACGTCACCCGCCCGAAGGGCGCGTCCTGGGCCACCGGCGGCACGGTCTTCGCGGGCGTCCTGATGCTCGTCAGCGGCATCATCGGCATCCTCAACGGCATCGCGGGCATCGCTGCGGACGACGTCTACGAGCCCATCGGCGACTACGTCTTCAAGTTCAGCCTCACCGCCTGGGGCTGGATCCACCTGGTCGTCGGCCTCCTCGTCGCCGCCACCGGCTGGGGCATCCTCCAGGCCAAGGACTGGGCCCGCGCCGTCGGCCTCACTCTCGCCGCGCTCTACCTCATCGAGTACTTCCTGTTCCTGCCCTTCGCCCCCGTCTGGTCGGTCATCTCCATCGCCATCGCCGTCTTCGTGATGTGGTCCCTGGCCACGGCTCCGACCGACCCGAAGGCTCCGCGGTAGCCCCGGCCGCTGGTCGAAGCAAGCGGGTTCGCGGCAACCTTCCCCTCGCCGTTACCGTCCTCAGGGGAGAATCGAGCACCCCGACGGAGGAGATGGGAAGGCCGGGACTTGGACACGGTGGCGGCGGCTGGGCGGACGGGGGCGGGGGCGGGTGCGGGTGCCGAGGGGCGGCGGGGCGGGCGCAGAGCCGGGGTGTGGGTGGCCGGGGTGCTGCTCGTCGGGGTGAGTGTGGTCGTCGGGTACCGGGCCGCCGACAGTGACGGGGTCACGCCCGTGACACAGTCGCTCGCCTTCCTGCCCTGGCTGCTCGCCCCCACCGGCTTCGCGCTGCTCCTCGCCGGGCTCGCCCGGTGGTGGGCCGGGCTGGTGTGGGGTGTCGTGGTGCTCGGGCTCCTCGCGTGGTTCATCGAGCCGTACGGGAAGGTGAGCGAGCCGGGCGGGCCGCCGGTCGCGGAAGTGCGGGTGATGGCTGCCAACGTGGAGCTCGGGCAGGGGACCGAGGCCCTGGTCGAGGCCATCCGGCGCACCAAGCCGGACATCGTGTTCGTGCCGGAGTGCGAGTACCGGTGCGCGGGGGTCCTGAGTGAGGAGTTCGACGGGGACGCGTACGCCCACCGGCAGTCCGTCGAGGGCTACGGCTCCGAGGGGTCCGTCATCCTCAGCCGCTTTCCGCTGACGGCCGCCGAGGGTGTCCCGGGCACCATGGGCATGCCCGGCGCCACCGCCGACGTGAAGGGCCACCCCGTACGGCTCCAGCTCGCGCACCCCTACCCCCCGCTCCCGGGCCAGTTGGACACCTGGCGGAGTGAACTGGGTGCCCTGCGCGCGTACGCCGAGGCCGACACCGGGACGCCCACCGTCCTCGCCGGGGACTTCAACGCCTCCCAGGACCACGCCGCCTTCCGCCGCATCCTGGACGCCGGTCTCACTGACGGCGCCCGCCTCGCCGGAGACGCCCGTACGCCGACCTGGCCCGCCCGCACGGCCCCGACCGCCCTCGGCGCCCAGATCGACCACGTCCTCGTGTCCCGCGACTTCACCGCCCAACGCGCCCGCTTCCTCGACCTGGAGAACACCGACCACCGTGCCCTGCTGGTCGACCTGACGCTGCACCAACGGAAATGACCACTTCTCCGGGTAACACCGAGGGCAACACCAAAGGCGAGTGAGCCGAAGGGGCGCGCCTGTGTCGAGAGCCCGAGCGCGCGGAGGCCCCGACGAAGGAGGGGTGAGCACGGTCGGGCTCTCGACACAGGCTTCTGCGCCCCGGAGGCGAACCGAGCCACAAAAAAGGGGGGCGGGCCGCCCTGTGCAGGAGGGCGGCCCGCGCCTGTGGGGGGTGGCGGTCAGGCGGCCGGAGCCGGATGACCTCTGAGTCGAGTGTCGATGCGTGTGACAGGGCTGTGATGATGGCAAGTGGGGATAGGGCGGGACTATCCCCGGCGCCGCCCCCGGCGGTGAATGTCCAACTCGCCTGTTTTGCTCGTGGTTTGTGCGTCTGGTGAAACCCGTACTCCCGGCTTAGTCTCCCAAGGCATGGAGCTTGAGGTCAGGCACCTCCGCGCACTGTGCGCCATCGCCGACACCGGCAGCCTGCACCGCGCCGCGCGCCGGCTCGGTGTGGCTCAGCCCTCGTTGAGTACCCAGTTGCGCCGGATCGAGCAGGAGCTCGGCGGCCCCCTCTTCCTCCGGGAACGTACCGGCTGCCGCCCGACCCCGCTCGGCCGGGTCGTACTGGGCCGCGCCCGCCCGCTGGTGGACGAGATGACCGCCCTGGTGGCCGAGGCGCGGGCCGCCGCCGCGGCCGGGCCCCAGCTGCGGATCGGCTCCACCGCGAGCCCCGCCCTCGCGGGCTGGCTGCGCCGCCTGCGCCTGCGCCACCGGGAACCGGTCCTCCAGATGGACGTCTCCGCGAACTCCCTGCTCCGCATGGTCGCCGACGGCCAGCTCGACGTGGCGTTCGTGCACGAGGTGGAGGGCTGCCCGCTGCGCATACCCGGCGAACTGCGCGTACGCGTCCTGATGGAGCGCGAGCCCCAGTTCGTGTCCCTCCCCGTCGACCACCCGGCCGCCGCGCGCCCCGTCGTGGGCCTCGCAGACCTCGCCGAGGACCGCTGGATGGTCGACCCGACGGTGGACGGCGAGTGGGACGCGGTGCACCGCATGCTGCGCTCGGCGGGCCTCAACCCCCGTATCCTGCACGGCGATTACCACACCACCGCGTCCCTCGTCGCCACCGGCGAGGTCGTCACCATCTGCCAGCCGACCTGCCGTCCCCGCCCCGAGATGGCCGTACGCCGCCTCCACGGCGACCCCCTCGGCGTACGGCTGTTCCTCGCGGCCCGTACGGACGCGGACCTCGACGCCGTCCACCCGGAGCTGGAGGAGGCGTACTGGGAGACGGCCCGCCAGGCACCGGTGTACCGGGAGTGGCTGACGACGAAGGGGGCGCCCCTCGTGGAAGAAGGAGCGCCCCCACAGCCGTACAGCCTCAGTGACCGGCTGACCGGCTGACCGTCAGACGCCGATGTCGCAGCCGTCCTTGCGCCAGACGGACACAACCGCCGGGCGGACAGCCTTTCCGGGCCCGTCGGGCCAGGTGCTCATCGGGTTGTCGGCGGACGCGCCGTCGACCTCGCCCGGGTGCTGGACGGCGACGACGATGCGACGGTCCTGGATGATCGGGCCGCAGGTCTCGGCGCCGAGCGGCACGGTCAGGAACTGCTTGAGCTCACCGCGCCGGTGGCCCCTGACCGGGACGCCGAAGAGGCCGTCGTTCGAGCCGAGGGCGTTGCCGTCGGTGGAGATCCACAGGTTGCCGTACCGGTCGAAGGCGACGTTGTCCGGGCAGGAGATCGGGCTGACCTGGTCCTTCGGGAAGCCGGCGAAGTAGGTCGCCGGGTCCTCGGGGTCACCCGCGACGAGGAAGAGCGTCCAGGCGAACTTCGTGCTGTCGGCGCGGTTCCAGCGCTCGGTCAGCTCCAGGACCTGCCCGTGCTTGTTGCCGATGCGCGGGTTGGCCTCGTCGACCGGCGCGTTGCCGCTGGTGCCGCGGCGGGAGTTGTTCGTGAGCGCGACGTAGACCTTGCCGGTGACCGGGTTGGGCTCGACGTCCTCGGGGCGGTCCATCTTGGTGGCGCCCACCTTGTCGCCGGCGAGCCGCGTGAAGACGAAGACCTCCTCGGCCGTCATCCCGTCGACGTGCGAGACGGCGCCCTTGGCGGTGGCGGTGGCCAGCGGAATCCACGTACCACTGCCGTCGAATTCCCCGTCGCTCGGCAGCTTGCCGCTGCCGTCGATCTCGATGGCCGGGGAGTCGCCGGTGAGCTTGGCGACGTAGAGGGTGCCCTCGTCGAGGAGGGACATGTTGTGCTCGCGTACGGCGCGGCTGTGGCCGTGCTTCATCCGCTTGCTGCCGACGAACTTGTAGAAGTAGTCGAAGCGCTCGTCGTCGCCGGAGTAGACCACCGGGCGGCCGTCGTGCGTCAGGCGCACGGTCGCGCCCTCGTGCTTGAAGCGGCCGAGCGCGGTGTGCTTGCGGGGCGTGGAGTCCGGGTCGTACGGGTCGAACTCGACGACGTAGCCGTGGCGGTGGACCTCGTTCGGCTCCTGGGCGACGTCGAACCGCTTGTCGAAGCGCTCCCACTGGCGGCCGCTGGCGCCGCTGCCGATGCCGTAGCGGGCGTCGGTGGTGCGGCTCGCGTTGGCGAAGTACTGGTTGAAGTTCTCCTCGCCGTGGAGCGTGGTGCCCCACGGGGTCTCGCCGCCCGCGCAGTTGTTGAGCGTGCCGAGGACCTTGGTGCCGGTGGGGTCGGCGGAGGTCTTGAGCAGGTCGGAGCCGGCGGCGGGGCCGGTGACCTTGAACTCGGTGGTGGCGGTGACGCGCCGGTTGAGGTGGTGGCGCGGCACGGGCGTGAGCTTGCCGGTCCTGCGGTCCTCCTCGACCACGACGGCGGCCAGGCCGTGCGCCGCCCAGGCGATCTCGACCTGCTCGCGGGTCGGGTTCTCGGGGTCGTACCCCCGGAACATCATCTCCTCGCTGGTGTACTCGTGGTTCGCGACGAGGATCTGCCGCCCGCGCTCGCCGCGCAGCGGCAGGAGGGCGAGGAAGTCGCAGTTGTACCCGAACTGGCCGGCCTGTGCCTCGGCCGTCTGGTTGTCCGGGTCGAAGGCGGGGGCACCGCGCAGGATGGGGTCGCCCCAGCGGATCACGACGTTCTGGCCGTACCCGTCGGCGACGGTCACGGCGTCGTCGGTGTTGGGTGCGACGGGGGTGAAGCGCAGCCCGCGGGCGCCCTTCTTGTGCCCCCAGCGCTTCCCCTTCCCGTACGTCTCCGGGGTGGCGGCCGCGGCCTCCGGGGCGGCGGCGACGGTGGCGGCGGTGCCCGCGGCGGCGGTCGCGGTGACCACGGCGGCGGCCCGCATCATCGAACGGCGGCTGAGCGCGCCGGCGATCACGTCGCCGACGTACTCGTTGGTGGTGGTGTTCGGGACCTCGTGGAAACAGGCGTCACCACAGCGGTAACGACAGGTCATGGCGGAACGGCCACCCGCGTGGGCGCCGGGCGATCCGATCAGCGGAAGCATTCTGCGCACTCTAGCTCTCCCCATAAGTGCCCTTTGTGTGAACGTGACGCTAGGCGTGTGTGCGTTCGAAAACACGGCCTTGAGGTGAACAAGGGGTGAAGGTGCGGTTGTTGAGGCGATGTTGACATCGGGCGGGGGGAAGGTTAGGGAACGTTCCGGCCCCCGCCCAAGATCACCACCGTCGGCCGCTAACCTTACGTGTCCGTCCTGGCCAGGGATTGACGGGCTTCAATTCACGCGAAGGGTTGCGCACATGGGCATTCTTTCTCTCCTGCGGAACGCGTTCAGCCGCTCACGCAAGGAGCGGGACACGGAACCCTCGCGGGAGGCTGCCGCCGAGGTGGGGACTCCGGCGGAGGTTGCGACGGGGGTGGGGACTTCGGCCGAGGGTGCCGTTGAGGCGGCGGCTTCGGCTGAGGTTGCGCCTGAGGTGCAGGCTCCGGCGGAGGTTGCGGCCGGGGCGGATGCTACGGCCGGGGCCGAGGGTGCCGTCGGGGCTGAGGCTGGGGCTGGGGCTGCCGACGGGGCTGTGGCTGAGGCTGGGGCCAGCGCTTCGGCTGGGGCAAAGGCCGAGGTCAAGACTGAGGTCAAGGCCGAGGCCGAGGCTGAGGTCACGGCTCCGGCGGGGGTGCCCGCGTCGGCGTCCCCCTCCGTGGTGGACGACCTGGTCTCGGCCGCCTTCGACAACGTGACGGTGCCGAAGCCGCGGGCAGAGGAGACGGCGGGGCCGACGGAGGCGGCGGAGCCGGTCGCCGAGCCGGAGCCTGTCGCTGCGGCTGAGCCTGAGTCGAAGGCAGAGGTAGAGGCAGAGGCAGAGGCTCCGGTGGAGCAGCCCGAGCGGACGGCTGCCGCCGAGCCGGAGCCTGTGGTCGAGCCTGAGCCGACGGTTGAGGCCGAGCTTGTGACGGAGCCGGCTGCTGAGCCGGAGTCGACGGTCGTGGTTGAGCCGGAGTCGGTGGTTGTGGCTGACCCGGAGCCTGTGGTGGAGCCGGTCGCCGAGCCCGAGCCCGAGCCTGTCTCTGTGACTGAGCCGGAGGCAGAGGTTGCGGTGGAGCGGCCCGAGCCGACGGCTGCCGCCCCGGCGGACGCACCCGCGGCCGCCGACGGCGATGAGGCCCCACAGGGGCCACCCGCACCCGACAACGAAAGCAGCACGGGTGGTGCGGGTGGGAACGAATCGGCCGAAGGCGAAGCCGAGGCCGCTGAGCCCGAGCCGGTGGCTGTCGTTGAGCCCGAGCCGGTGGCTGTCGTTGAGCCCGAGCCGGTGGCTGTCGCTGAGCCCGAGCCGGAGGCTGCCGCAGACACCCCCGCCGTCACACTGGCCCGCCTGAAGACCCGCGCCCCCGGCCTGGTCACCGCCTACAAGGCCGCCGCCACCACCCTCAAGGCCAACAACCTCACCGGCGCCCGAGCCAAGGTCTACCTCGTGCTGGACCGCTCCGCCTCCATGCGCCCGTACTACAAGGACGGCTCCGCCCAGGCCCTCGGCGAGCAGACCCTCGCCCTCGCCGCCCACCTCGACCCCGAGGCCACGGTTCACGTCGTCTTCTTCTCCACGGAGCTGGACGGCACCGGCGAGCTCACCCTCACCGACCACGAGAACAAGATCGACACCCTCCACGCGGACCTTGGCCGCATGGGCCGTACGAGCTACCACGCGGCCGTACAGGAAGTACTCACCCACCACGAGAAGCAGAACGACCCCACGACCCCCGCCCTGGTGGTCTTCCAGACGGACGGCGCCCCGGACGCCAAGACCCCGGCCACCCAGTCCCTCACGGAAGCCGCCAAGAACCACCCCACCGTCTTCTTCTCTTTCGTGGCCTTCGGCGAGCACGACAACAAGGCCTTCGACTACCTCCGCAAACTGAAGACCGACAACACGTCCTTCTTCCACGCGGGCCCGACCCCCCGCGAACTCACGGACGCGGAGATCTACGAGGGCATCCTCGCCACCTGGCGCCCGTAACCGCGTACACAGCCCGCGTACACAGCCCGCGTACACAGCCCGCGTACTCCTCCGCCCCACACCGCCCACCCACAGGCCGCCCCCTCCCACCCCGTAAAACGGGAGGCGGGCGGCCCACCCATGTCGGCTACGATTTCAAGGTTCCGAAGACGACCCGCCGACCCCAAAATCCGACGATCGTCACCTCACGCAGCGACCCGGGAGCAGCCCGCGATGGCTCGACACCTCATCACCAGCGCCCTTCCGTACATCAACGGGATCAAGCACCTGGGCAACATGGTGGGGTCCATGCTCCCGGCGGACGTGTACTCCCGGTACCTCCGCCAGCGCGGCCACGACGTCCTGTACATCTGTGCGACGGACGAACACGGCACCCCCGCCGAGCTGGCCGCCAAGGAGCAGGGCGTCCCGGTCGACGAGTTCTGCGCCCAGGCGCACGACGCCCAGAAGGCGGTCTACGACGGCTTCGCACTCGCCTTCGACTACTTCGGCCGCAGCTCGTCCCCGCAGAACCACGAGATCACGCAGGAGATCGCGCGGGAGCTGAAGGCGAACGGCTTCATCGAGGAGCGGGCCATCCGCCAGGTCTACTCGAACGCCGACGGCCGTTTCCTCCCCGACCGCTACATCATCGGCACCTGCCCGCACTGCGGCTACGACAAGGCCCGCGGCGACCAGTGCGAGAACTGCACCCGCGTACTCGACCCCACGGACCTGATCGACGCCCGCTCCGCGATCAGCGGCAGCAGCGACCTGGAGATCCGCGAGACGAAGCACCTCTTCCTCCTCCAGTCGGCGCTCGCCGGCGAGGTCGAGTCGTGGGTCGACGAGCGCGCCGACAACTGGCCCGTCCTCGCCTCCTCCATCGCCCGCAAGTGGCTGACCGAAGGCCTGCACGACCGCGCGATCACCCGTGACCTGGACTGGGGCGTCCCGGTCCCGGCGGACACCTGGCCGGACCTGGCGGCCGAGGGCAAGGTCTTCTACGTATGGTTCGACGCCCCGATCGAGTACATCGGCGCGACGAAGGAGTGGGCGGACAAGGACCCGGAGAACCGGGACTGGCGTTCGTGGTGGTGGGAGTCGGAGGCGGACGTCCACTACACGCAGTTCATGGGCAAGGACAACGTCCCCTTCCACAGCGTGATGTTCCCGGCGACCTTGCTGGGCACCCGCGCCCCGTGGAAGAAGGTCGACGTCATCAAGGCCTTCAACTGGCTCAACTACTACGGCGGCAAGTTCTCCACCTCGCAGCGCCGCGGCGTCTTCACCCACGACGCCCTCGAAATCCTGCCCGCCGACTACTGGCGCTACTTCATGATCGCCAACGCTCCCGAGTCGGACGACTCGTCCTTCACCTGGGAGCACTTCGCCGCCACGGTCAACAAGGACCTCGCCGACACCCTCGGCAACTTCGTCAACCGCGTCCTGTCCTTCTCCAGGAAGCGCTTCGGCGAGCAGGTCCCTGCGGGCACGGAGCCCGGCGAGGCGGAGACGAAGCTCGGCGAGGAGATCGCCCGGCTGCTCGCCGAGTACGAGGAGCACATGGAGGCCCTCCAGTTCCGCAAGGCGGCCGCCTCCCTGCGCGCCCTGTGGTCGGCCGGCAACTCCTACCTGGAGGAGAAGGCCCCCTGGCTGGAGATCAAGACCAACCCCGACGGCGCGGCCCTCACCCTCCGTACGGCGATGAACCTCATCCACCTCTACTCGGTGGTCTCCGAGCCCTTCATCCCGACCTCCTCGGCCGCCATGCGCGGAGCTTTCGACCTGAAGGACGACACCGCCGCCTGGGTCACGCCCGACGAGGCCAGGTCCCTCACCTCCGTGCCCGCGGGCACCCCCTTCACCGTCCCCCCGGTCCTCTTCGCCAAGATCACGGAAGACGACCTGGAGGCCTACCGGGAGCGCTTCGGCGGGGCCTCGGAGTAACAGCAGAGGCACAACAGCGGCAACATCAGAACGTCAGACCCTCAGGGGCCCGGGACCATCCACAAGTCCCGGGCCCTTCTTGGGTCTTCAGGAGGCGGGTCAGGAAAGAACCCCGGCACCCACCGTCTTCAGCAGATCCGCCGTCAGGCTCTTCACGGAGGTCTGGAGGCCCGCCGTCAGCGTCGGCTTCCAGTTCACCGTGGTCTTGATCTTCTTCGAGTTGGCGGAGTTGTACGCGGCGACAATGTCCGTGGTCTTGCCGTTCACCACGTTGCCGCGGCCCGCGACCGAGCCCGTGCCGTCGCCGCTGAGGAGCTTGGCGACCTTGGCGCCGGACGGGAGGGTCCAGGTGTTGTGCTCGGCGATGACCTGGGCCTTGGCGCGGGAGTCGAGGCTGTATTTGGGGGCGTAGCCGTTGAGCGGGGTCGTGACGTACAGGTTGTTGTAGAGGTGGATCTGCCCGATGCGGGCCAGAGGGGCGCGCTGGACGATGCCCTCCCACACGTTGTGGTGGATGGAGACGCGCAGCTTGCCGACGCTGTCCTTGTCGCTGCTGCCGATCAGCATCGTCTTGTCGTGGTTGGTGAACCGGTTGTGCGAGACGGTCACCAGGTCGGAGCCGTTGGTGATGTCGAGGGCGCCGTCGTGGACCTGGTACTTGCGGCCGAAGTACTTCTTCTCGTCCTTGTCGAAGAACGGCGCGTCGCTGAACGTGTTGTGGTCGGCCCACACGTGGGTCGCGCCGCGCAGTGTCACCGAGTCGTAGTTCGAGTTCCACTCGCCCGCGGAACCGTCGGTCGGGTCCCACTGCGGGAAGCAGTCCTCGGTGGCGGTGAGGGCGAGGTTGCGGATGATGACGTTGTCGACGTCCTGCGCCTGCAGACTGCCGCCCTTGATCCCGGCGCCCGTGCCCGGGACGCCCACGATGGTGGTGTTGGAGGGCACCTTGAAGACGATGTTCTTCTTCTGCTTGGCCTCGGCGGCCTCGCGGGCGTTCTCCTGCTTGCCCGACGGTGCCTTCTTGCCCCAGGTGGCCGGGTCGTACGCCTTGAGGTAGGCGGACAGCGAGTAGCCGGTGCCGGAGGCGTAGTCGGCGCAGGTCAGCTTCTTGCCCGCGTCGTTCGTGTTGGCGTCGATCGTGCCCTTGATCTTGATGATCCTCGGCGTGGAGTCGGTGCCCTTGCCCAGTGCCTTCGCCAGCTGGGCACGGGTGCTGACGGTGAAGACGTGCGCGGAGTCGGCCTTCGAACCACCGGTCGTGCCGGAGCCGTACGCCGCCCAGCCGTCCTTGGCGGGCAGCGTCTGGCGGGCCAGCTCGACGGCACCCGCGTTCGCGTTCATGACGAACGGGACGGCGCCGAGACCCGCGGCCGTCACCGCGGCCGCGGAGATCAGAGCGGTGCGCCGCTTGCGGAGGGACCGGCGGTGGGAGGGAGATGCCACTGATGAGTCCTTATGTGATCCGGTTCGGTGAAACACGTGGCTCGTGTGAGGCCCGTGAAGGGCTTCCGGATCATCTGTGGTCGCGGGGCCAGGAAAGGTTGCCGTGACTTCGGGCTCGTCGACGATCAACTCCCCATCCACGGCGCCGAGATGGAGCCGAGATGGAACCGAGATGGAACCGACAGCCGATGAAATGCCAGTGGCCGTGGAAGGCCGACGAGGGGCGGCCCTTTCGGGACCGCCCCCCACATCTACCTTCCTTCCGTCATCCGCGGCCGCCGCCCGGCCCCCCGCCGAACCCGCCCCCGGCCGGAGCCTCCCCGGCCGTGACCGTGGCGATCTCCTCCGCCGAGCCGAGCTCGCCCGACTCCGCCAGACCACCCGTGTCGGCCCCCGAGACACTCCCGCCCGCGTAGACCGAGTACTCCTCGCCGCTCTCGATGCCGGCCCCCGAGTACGTGACGTTCTGGATCGTCTTCGAGGTGACGTACGAGGCGACGACGTTGCCCTCGGAGTCGACGATGTGGAGGGTCGTGCCCGCCTCGACGGCCGAGTCGAGCGTGGCCGACAGCCAGCCCTGCTCGGACCCGCTGTCGGGCGCGACGAGCATGCTCGCGCTGCCCGAGGCGAGCAGGGTGCCGCCGTTGACGGTGAGGGTGCCGTTGACGTCGAGGGCACCGTTGCCCCCCATCTGGGGCCCGTTGACGACGACCGTGCCGCCGGTGATCTCGGCGGTGCCGTTGGAGTCGAAGCCGTCGCCCTCGGAGTCGATGACGAGGGTGCCGCCGGTGACCTTGGCCGTGAAATCGCCCACGGACTCGCCACCGCCACCGCCGAAGCCGCCGCCCTGGTCGCCGCCGGACGCCGTCGTGTCGCCGGAGGCGTTGAGGCCGTCATCACTGGACGTGACCGTCGTGGAACCGCCCTGGACCAGGATGTCCTTGCCCTCCAGGCCCTCGTTCGACCGGGTGATCTCCACCGAGCCCTCGCTGATGATCAGGTCGCCCTCGGCGTGCACCCCGTCGTCGCCGGCGGAGAGGGTGACGTCGGCGCCGTTGAGGTGGACGGCCGCGTCACCGTGTACGGCGTCGGCGGAGGACTCGACGTCGACCGTGCCGCCTTCGAGGACCGTGATCACGCCCGACTTCAGGCCGTGGGCGGAGGTGTCGTCCGAGGCCTGGCTCTCGACGCTCACCTTCCCGCCCGTGACGACCAGATCGGTGGCCGCGTCGACCCCGTCGCCCTCGCTGCTGACCTCGACCGTTCCTCCGCCGACGGCGATGTAACCGGAGTCCGCGTCCTCGGTGTTGTCGGCCTTGAGCCCGTCGCCCTGGGCGGTGACGGTGAGGGTGCCGCCCTCGACGACCAGGTAGTCCTTGCCGCGTACGCCGTCGTCGGCGGCCTCGACCGTGATGGTGCCGCCCTCGATGACCAGCCCGTCCGTACTGGCGATCGCGTCGTTGCCGTTGCCGCTCACGGTCAGCGAGCCGCTGCCGCCGATCGTCAGATCACCGGCGCTGTACAGGGCGGCGTTGGCGTCCGCGTCCTCGGCGTAGGAGTCGGTGTCGCCGAGCGTGTTCTCGCTGCCGTCGGCGAGGACGACCACGAGCTGCTCCGCCTCCGTCGCGGCGATCGCCGACCCGGAGGAGCTGGAGATCTCCACCCCGTCGAGGATCAACGTCACGGTCGCGTCGGGGGCGTTGACGATCACCTGCCCGTCGGAGAGAGACCCGCTGAGCCGGTATGTGCCACCGGCGGTGATGGTCACGGTGGACCCGTCGACCGTCACCCCGTCCCCGTCGGCGGAGGCCGAGTCGCCGTTCAGCTGGATCTCCACGGCGTCGGACTCCTCGTAGTCCGCGTAGTCCGCCGTCTCGTGGGTCTCCTTGTTGTCGGCGAGGACGGCGGCGGCGTCCTGCGCCCCGTCGACGGCGGCGGCCGCGGCCGCCGCCGCGCTCGTACTCGTCCCCGAACCCGAGGACGTACTGTCACTGCCGCTCGACGACGAGCACCCGGCCAGGGCGGCCGTCGCGAGGACGACCGAGGCGAGGGCACCCGCCACCTTCGTACGGATCCGTCGTGCTGTGCTTCTGGTGTTCATGCGGGGCTCCCGTTCAGTGCGGGTGAGGTCGGAAAGTGGCGCCGGAGGACGGGCAGCCAGCGGTTTGCGGGAAGTTCGGGGCGGAGGGCGGCGAGCCCGGTGCCGTACTTGGAGACGGGGACGGGCCGGTGGCGCAGGGACCACAGCAGCCGGTCGGCGCTCGAACCGGCCCGCCCGGCCTTGGTCTCGACGATGGCCCGCTCGGGGGTGCGCAGCACGGTCCCGTCGGGCAGCGTCCAGGTGAGCCCGGTGTCGACGGTGAGCCGGCTGCCGCTGCCGGGCAGGAAGAGGGTCGTACGGCGGTAGAAGGTGGTGAGCGACGGAACGAACCGGAACCGGCGGGAGTTGATGCCCGCCTCCCCGAGCATGTCGTCGGCGTACGCCCGTGCCTCGCCGTCCAGCTGCCTCAAGTCCCCGTCGTACGGGATGCGTTGCTTGACGGTGGTGCCGCGCGGACCGCGCGTCTTGACCTCGAAGAAGTGCTGGCCGGAGTCGAGATACGTCCGTATCCGGAGCTTGAACCGACGCCTCCGGCGCCGGGCCGCGCCCAGATAGCCGTCCAGGTCGGGGGTGTCGAAGTAGACGGACCGGTACGCGAACTGCCGCTGCCCGTCCATCTCCAGGACCCGTACGTCCTCGTCCAGCCCGCCGACCACGAACGGCAGGTCGGCGACCGGGAGCATGTACTTGCGGTCCAGCCGGGTCAACAGCTCGGCGCGTTCGACGAGTTCGTCGAGGGCGATCGGCTCCAGTCCTGAGAACACCGGCCCGGTGGATTCGACGGCGGTCACGTCCGGACCCTGTGCTGCGCCCGGGTCCCGGTCTCTGCCTCTGCTCCCGCCTCCGCCTCGGCCTCCTTGGGCACCCGGGCGCCCTCGGTGACCACGTACCGCACCTCGACCTGGGTCGTGTCATTGACGAGGTCCACGCCCTTGACCGACAGATTCACGACTCGCCCGCCCAGCAGCATTTCGAGGTGCGCGCGCAGGGCGTTCTCGTCGGTGTACGCGGTGTCGAGCCGGAGGCTCTGCTGCCGGTGCCGACCGAAGAGCTTGGGGTGGTCGCCGACGTACAGAGTGACGACGATCAGCGCCGTCAGCACGGTGACGAGCGGGCTGACGGACTCGGGGAGTCCGGAGAGCAGCCCGATGGCCAGGGCGGAGAAGTAGTAGGCGATCTCGTGCTGCGCGATCTCGTTCGAGCGCAGCCGGATGATCGACAGGACCCCGAACAGCCCCATCCCCAGCCCGATCCCGACGGACGCGGAGCTGAGCGTCATCGCCACGGCGAGTACGCCGACGTTGACGCCGAGGAAGGCGGCGATCAGGTCGCGCCGGTGGTGGCGCGGGAAGTACACGCCGAAGGTCAGCACGGAGATGGCGACCAGATCGACGACCACGAGGATCAACTGTTCCGTCATGCGAATGACAATCGCGGGTCACTCTGTGAGGTCCCTTTGTCTTCTCTTAACGGAGTTTGAGAAGTACGAGGGGTGAACTCCCGGTGAACCCGTACCGGCGTCGCCTCACCGCGGTGCTCAGTCCTGTTCCCCGGTTCTCAGTCCTGTCCCCGGGTTCTCAGTCCTGTCCCTGCAACGGAGTCAGGACGCGCGTGCTGGTCTGCTGGTAGATCACCGAGCTGCGAAAGCTGACCACCTCCCGGCGCGCGCTCAACCGGTCCATGAGGAACGCGTGCAGCCGCTCGATGTCCTGCACGGCCACCTGGACGACCACGTCGTCGTCACCGGAGACGACGAACACGGAGACCACCTCGGGAAGTTGGGCCAGATACGTCTCGAAGCCGGAGATCACCTCGCGGCTCAGCGGGCGCAGCCGTACGAAGACCAGCGCCTGGAGCGCGCGGCCGAGCGCGCGGGGCTGTACGGCGGCGTGGTAGCCGGTGATCACTCCGCGCGAGCGCAGTGCCCGGACCCGCTCCAGACAGGTGGAGGGCGCGACGCCGACGAGCCGGGCCAGGTCCCGGTTGGTGAGCCGTGCGTCTCGCTGGAGATGGCTGAGGATCGCCGAATCAATGTCGTCCATGGCCGTCATTCTGCGGCCAACTCCGAATAAGGTTCGACGACTTCCCCACATCGCCGCATTCCGCTCTAGGTTCTCTGCCATCCGCCGGATGGAAAGGGAGTGCGCTCCTCCATGACGTCCATGACGACCGCCAGTTCCAGTTCCACGACCGTCTCCGACCACTACGACCGGTTCCTCGCGGAGCACTACACCTGGATGCTGGGCGGCGACCTCCGCACCCTCGCCGCCGCCCAGCGCGCACGGCTCACGCAGTGGGATGTACTACCGGGCCCGGACGGCTCGTCGGCCGTGGACCTGGGCTGCGGTCCTGGGCACACCAGCCTGGCCCTGGCCGAGCTGGGCTTCGACGACGTCCTCGCGGTCGACCTCAGCCGCCCCCTCCTGGACGAACTGTCCCCGCACACCGCCGACTTGCCCGCCGTACGCCCGGTCCGGGCCGACCTGCGCACCGCGCTGCCGGACCTGGTCCGCCCCGGCTCGGCGGCGGCCGTCGTATGCCTCGGCGACACTCTCACCCACCTCCCGACCCGGGGCGACGTGGCGGCCCTGCTCAACGACATCGCCGCCGCCCTCGCCCTCGACGGCACGGCCGTCCTGTCGTACCGCGACCTGACCGTCCCGCTCACCGGCACCGACCGCTTCCTGCCGGTCCGGGCCACCGAGGACCGGATCATGACGTGCTTCCTGGAGTACCCGGACGACTACAACGACTACACGGTCGTCGTCCACGACCTGATCCACACCCGGGACACCGACACCGGCGACTGGGCCCTGCGCGCCCACAGCTACCGCAAACTCCGGCTCGCTCACGCCTGGGTGCTGGAGCAGTGCCGTACGGCGGGACTCCGGGTGGTACGGGAGGAGGCCGGGGCCGGGGGAGGGATGCGGACGGTGGTGCTACGCCGCGCCGCGTGAAGCGGGGCCCGCACCACGCGATAATTCAGGACATGAAGCAGGGCATGAATCAGGGCATGAACCAGGGCATCGCCCCACCCCCCACTCCAGCCCCCCAGGCCGCCGCGTGACCGATCCCCTCCTCCCTGACTCCTTCCTGCCCGACCCTCTCCTGACCGACGTCCTCACCGTCGGCGCCCTCTACCCCCTCGCCCTCACCGGTGACCAGGCGTTCCAGGCGTACGGCCTGGTCGACAGGCGGGGTACCCGGGAGCTCGAAGTGGCCACCGAGAGCCCCGAGCCGATGGAGAAGATCGCGGCCACGGTCCGGGCGGGCCTGGAGGAACGGGGCTGGTCGGTCCGCCCCCTGGAAACCGATCCGCTCTCCGCCCGCCTGATCGTCACCGATCCCACGACGGAGGAGTCCCGAACCCTCGACCTCCTCAAGGAGACCCTCTGGCGCCCACCGGTCCGGACGGACCTCGGCCCGGTCCTCTCCCTCGAAGACGTCGTCGGCACCAAGGTCCGCGCACTGACCGACCGAGGCGCCGCCCGCGACCTCGTCGACGTCCACGCGGCAGCGGACCGCTGGAGCCTGATCGACCTCGAAGAACTCGGCCGCCGCCACACCCACGACACCTTCGACCTCGCCGACCTCCAGTCCCGCCTGGAGGCCGTCGAGTGGCTGTCCGACTCCGAGTTCACCCGCTACGGCCTCGACGAGGCGGACATCACGGTCCTCCGCCGATGGGCCCAGTCCTGGGCGGACGACATCGCGGAACGGCTGCTGGAGGAACAGGCGCTTCAGGCTCCGCCGGACGAGTGACCCGCCCGCCGGGTCGGTGATTGGCAGGTTTGGCTCGGCGTCGACGCACGTGACCAGGTCTCACGGGGGCCGACCGTGAGCCAAACCTTCCTATTGGCCCCGTTCAGCCGTGGTCCCGCTCCACCGGGAGCCACAGTTCGGCGTCGGCCTCGGTTCCGTCGGCCGACAGGTGGGTGCGGAGGATCTCGGGGCCGGGGCGGCTGCGGTACGGGTTGGACGGGAACCACTCCGTGAACACGTCCCGCCACAGGTACTGGATGGCCTGTGGCGCCGGCCCGGAGGTGGTGAAGACCGCCCAGGTGCCGGCCGGGACGGGGAGTGCGGTCGTGCCCTCGGGGGCGGCCGAGGACGTGATCACCCCGTGGTAGTAGTCGAGCTCGGTGCCCTCGGCACGGCTGGGGTCCAGGTCGTCGCAGACCGAGACGATGCCCTGCGGCTCCTGGTCCGACAGCTTCTCCAGACGCTCAAGCGTCTGCGGTTCGATCCCGCGGACGAAATCGATGATCGCCTGATTCGGACCCACGTGCACAAGAGGCACCCGGGCCTTGAGGCCGACGACAGCGAAGGCCGGCCTGTCCACTACGCGATAGCGCATACTGCTGCTCCCTTCGACGGTGAGGCGGAAGGCCAACCGGGGCTGGGAGACGAGCGCGGCGCCGGTGCGCCGGGCCTCGCCCGGACCGACACCGTGCATGGCGCGAAAGGCACGCGCGAACGCCTCGCCCGAGCCGTAGCCATAGCGCACCGCGATCTCCAACAGCGACTCACGCCCCGCGAGCACCTCGGCACCCGCGACGGTGAGCCGCCGGCGCCGGATGTACTCCGACAGCGGCATGCCCGCCAGCGCGGAGAACATCCTGCGCAGGTGGTACTCCGAGGTGGCCGCGACACGCGCCAGCCCGGCCACGTCGACGGACCGATCGAGATCACACTCGATGTGCTCCATGACCTCGTTCAGCCGCTCCAGCACGCCCGGTCCCCTTCCTCGCTTCCGATCACCACGCTAGGCAGCACGCCCCCTGCCCGACCCGACATCCTGTGCCCGATCAAGTCGGGTACGGGAGGCGTGAGGGGGTGGGTGTCCGGGTTACTTCTGGCTGTCCCGGATGCCTTGGAGGAGGGCGGTGAGGGCGGTGGGGGTGAGGGGGAGTATTCGGGTGGGGTGGTCGCTTTCGCGGAGGAGGAATGAGGGGTTGAATGCGGCGAGTTCGACGCACTCGGCTCCGTCCGTGCCGTTGGAGAACGAGGACTTCTGCCACTGGATCATTTCTTACAGTTCTTTCGCGAGCCGATGGATGTAGTCCCGTGACTTGATGGGGTCCAGGGATGCCGCCTCCACCTTGCCGTAGACGGTCCGCAAGGCGCGTAGCCGGGCAGCGTTGTCCACGTATTCAGCTCCGCTGGGGGTGTCCATCTGGGCTGTGTCCAGTGCGGTTACGGGACCGCCCGCGTACAGCATCGCCGTACCGGCGGCGCCGAAGCCGTCCACGTCGAAGGGAACCACCCGCACGGTGATATTGGAGCGCTCCGACATGTGGATGATCCGGTCGAGCTGAGCACGGGCGACCCGCCGGTCCGCGACACGCGTGCGCAGCACGGACTCGTGAAGCAGCGCGGCGTAGGGCACCGCCCCCTCGCGGGTGAGAACGATCGCGCGGCGGAGCCGGTTCTCGACCCTCAACCGCAGTTCGTTCTCAGGAAGGTCCGGATTCCAGAACTCGTACACCGCTCGCGCGTGCTCCTCGGTCTGCAGCAGCCCGGGCACATGCGCGCCGCCGATCACCTTCATGTAACGCGCATGATGCTCCAGCTCTGCCAGATCCCTGAAGGCAGGCGGCAGTACGTCTCGGTACTCCTCCCACCAGCCACGTGTGCGGTCCGTCGCCATCTCCACGAGCGCGTCGATCAACTCCGCGTCCGCACAGGCGTACTGAGCCGCCATCCTCCGTACCCGCGCCTCGCTGACGCCCGCCACGCCGGACTCGATCTGGCTCATCGTCACTGAGATCACGCCCAGCAACTTGCCCGCCTCGCGAGCCGTCAGCCCGGCCGCCTCACGCAGTTTGCGCAGCTCACGGCCCAGCCGCTCCTGCCGTGCCGTCGGCTGTTTCCGTGGCACCCGTGTCTCCCTACTCGCACAACAGCACTCGCGTATCCGCCAGTTGACCACCACATCGGGTGACCAGGTTACGACAACGGGTTGCAGCGAACTAACTTTAGTCTCTACTGTTGGTGACGCGACGCACACGCTGCGGAACCCCGGGGCTACCGAAAGCGCACCGTTCCGCCCTGCCATGGCGGCTGCGGCAGAGCCATCGCCCGCGACCACAGCACAACCCAACTCCCCTTCTCCCCTCCTCCCAGGAGTCACGCATGCCCGAACCCGGAGAACCCACCGACGAGACCGACGAGCCCACCGAACCCTGGACCTACACCCTCTCCATCCCCAACGACCCCCGCGCGGTGACGATCTGCCGCCATACCCTCCGCCTGATCCTCACCATGAACGGCCTCCCCCACCTCATCGAAGCCGCCGAACTCGTGGCAACGGAGCTGGTCACCAACGCCGTACAGCACACCAAGGGCCCGGCGGCCATAAGGCTCCGTTGGTCGGCGCCGGTGCTCCGTATCGGCGTGTGGGACACGGACCCCAGGCCCCCGACACCGGTACCCCTCAACGCCACCCCCGACCCCACCCTCGAATCGGGCCGAGGCCTCACCCTCGTCGACGAGTGCGCGAACAACTGGGGCTGGTACGCCCTGGGTGCGGCCGCCCAACTCCCGAACGGCAACGGCAAGTTCGTGTGGTGCGAGCTGGCCGTGGCGGCGTGAACGTTCCTTCTGTCCCCGAAAGAGTGATCCCATCCCGTCGGCCGGACGCCCGGCCACTGATCCCCCTAGGTTCCGACACATGGTCACGTCAACCCATGAGGCCTCCCACCGACTCTTCGTGGAGCACCCGGAGGCCCTCGCCCCCGTCTACGAGACGTTGGGCGTCCCGCGGCCCACGAAGTCGGACGTCAGGGAAGTCACCCCCGACACCACGGAGATCCGACCGCTGGAACGCCGCGTGGACACGGTGCTCATGGTCGAGCCGCCCGAGGGGGAGCACTACGTGCTCGCGATCGAGGCCCAGAGCAAGCCGGACCCGAGGAAGGAGGCGAACTGGGCGTACTACGTGGCGCATCTGCGCGCGAGGTACGACCTGCCGGTCCTCCTCGTGGTGGTCTGTTGGGACCGACCCACGGCGGCCTGGGCGGCCGGACCCTTCGAGTGCGGCATCGGTCTTTGGACGACCCAGGTCACGCGGCCGTTCGTCCTGGACCCCTGACCGTCCCGGAGATCACCGACGAGGCGGTGGCGGCTCAGAATCCGGGGATGACGGTGCTCTCGGCGATTGTGCACAGCGGCAGCAAGAGGTGCGCCGCCATACTGGAAACGGCGGTCCGCGCATGGCAGCCGCTCGACGACGAGACGCTGCTGGACTGGTCCACCACGATGGAAATCGGCCTGGAGAACACTCCGGCCAGGGAGATCTGGAGGAAACTGCTGATGGCGATCACCGCTGAAGACCTGCCGGGCCGGGCGCCCTTCTTCGAGGAGTACTACGAGGCAAAGCTCCAGGAGAAGTTCCAGGAGAAGTTCCAGGAGAAGTACAGGGAAGGCGAGGCCAAGGACCGCGCCTCGCTGATCCTGCGCGTGCTGGAGAGGCATGGCATCCCGGTGCCCGAGGACATCCGCGAGCGCGTCACCTCCTGCACCGACCTCGACACCCTCATGCTCTGGTTCGACCGCTCCCTCACCGCCAACACGGCCGAGGACCTGTTCACCGAGGACTCCGAAGCCCCGTAGGACGGCCCTGCCGAGGCCTGACCGACCCGCACACGACACCGAGGGCGCCCGGACGACCGACTCCGGGCGCCCTCGGTCGCCTTCCGCAGCTGTCTGCGCGCAACTCGGCTCCGCCCGGCCCGCGCTCGACGAACGGACGCGCGCCCCTCGAAAGAGTGATCCCTTCTCGTCGACCGGCGCGCCGTGCTCAAGGCCCCCTAGCTTGCGCTCATGGACGCGGAAACGAGCGCAGAAGTGGCGGAGGACATCCGCTTCATGTGGTTGCAGCTTTCTCTGGGGATCCCGCCGGCCAAGGTGATGCACGGTCTCAGTACGGCGATGAAGGAGCACTGCCGGCGTGGCTCCATGACTCTGAAGGAGATGACCGACGTGTTCGTCATGACCGGGAGGTGGAGCGACGAACAGCAAGCGGCCGAATGGGGCAAGGGATACGCCGAGGGCTGGGCCGCCGCGATCCTGCGGATCCTGGAGCTGCGCGATGTCCCGTCCTCCGATGATCACCGCTACGTCAGTATCCACAGCGATCTGAGACTCCTCGCCCAGTGGCTGGACCTGGCTCTCTTGGTCACTCACGGAGAGGACCTGATCCGCGCGAAGCTGAAAGCGGAGGGGAGATTGGAATCCGAGTAGCACACGGTCCCTCCCCCGCCCGGCTCCACCCCCTCACCCATCCGCCTCCACCCCCTCACCCATCCGCCTCCACCCACTGGCCCTCACCCCTCACCGATGTTGCCCTGGGAGACAAACACCCCCCTCCCGGAAGGCCCCGCCATGCACCGTCCCCACCGTCTCCTTGCCCAGGTCATCGGCGTCGGCGTACTCGTAGGGGCGGCGGCCTGCGCGGTCGGTGAGGACGGGGCGGGGCCGCAGGCGACCCCCAAGACCAAGACCACGCCCTCACCCCTGGTGAAGCAGACCCCCGGCACCCCCACCACCCCACCCACCCCCGCCTTCACCGCCGCCCAGGCCAGGAGTGCGCTCCTGCGGACCGGGGACCTCGGGTGGGGCTGGGGTGCGACGCAGGGGGCGGCGACCTGGCGGGACGGGCTGTTGAAGGGGAAGGCGGATGTCGCCGAGTGTCAGAAGCTGCTCGACGCGGTGTATGCCGAGGATCTGCTGGGGGAGCCGACGGGGGCGAAGGCGGTGGCCGGGTTCGACGACTCCGAGTACGGGGCGCAGGTGCGGTACCAGGTGGGCGCGTACAAGAAGGCCGACGTGGAGGGGAGGCTGCGTCAGGCCGGTCGACTGGCCGAGGAGTGCGACGAGTTCACTGTCACCGGCGCCATGGGGCGGACGTACGACGCCCAGGTCACCCCCGTCGAACTGCCCGATGTCGGCGACGCCCGCCAGGGGCTGCGTCTGGTTGTGAGCGGTGAGGTCGAGGGCGAGGAAGGTGTCCTCACCCTCGACGTGGCCGCCGTGCGCGTCGGTGACAGCGCCGCCCTCTTCACCCATGGCGGGCTCTACGGCATCGACGACGAGACGACGTGGCAGGCCGTGCAGGCGGGGGCTCAGCGTCTCAAGGACGTCGTCGCGGGCGCCGCACCTCGTGCCGGTACGGGCGGTGACGAGTACTGATCCCGAGTCGGCGGCTCAGTCCGCCGTCGCCGCCTTGCGCAGCGTCTCGATGGCCGTGCCGATCGCCTGCTGGAGTTCCTCCAGGCGCTGGAGCATGTCGTCCTCGTAGATGTCGTCGAGGTCGCCGGCGTCGTCGAAGGTCAGCTCCTCGAAGACCTTGGTGGCCTTCTGGAGGCTGTTGTAGAACTTGGTCCGCCGTTCCTGGACGCGCAGTTCGGGGTTGGCCTCGACGGTCTGTACGACGAGGCTCTTGACGGTGTCGTAAGCCTCGGTGGCCCACTCGCCGGTGTCCTCGTCCTGGTCGAGTTCGTCGATGAGGGACAGGTGGCGTTCGGCCTCGGCGCGCAGGTCGGCGGGGGCGTCGATCGTCTGCCCGGCCGGGGTCTTGACCTGGCCGCTCTCGGCGACCTGGCGGACGTATCCGATACGGTCGGCCGCCCGGCTCTCGGTGGCGACCGCCTTCTTCAGCTCCTCGGTACGGGCGACGTCCCGCGCCAACTCGGCCTGGAGGGAGGGGTCTTCACGGATGCGGTCGAGCAGCGCGGCCCGTGCCGCCTGGGCGGTGGAGGGGTCGGCGAGGATCGCGGCGCGCAGCGCGGTCGGGTTCTCCGCGACCTCCAGGGCCTTGGTCGGGCGGATGCCCTCGGCCTCGGCCGATGCCGCGATCGCAGTGCCGCGCTCGGAGGCCGCGCTGGAACGGGAGGTGTAGTACGACAGCCACGCGTCCGAGTCGGGCAGTTCGATGTCCTCGCCCGGGGCCAGCGCCTCGAAGTGCGGTACGAGACCGTCGTCGGCCGCCTTGTCCCACGCGTTGTAGTAGCGCATCACCCGTTCCGGCGAGCACCCGGCCAGCCCGGCGAACTCCTTCGCCGACACCTTCGGCGTCTCCCCGGCCGCCTGCCCGCCCGGCCGCACACTCCGCGCCACCTTCAACGCGAACGCCCAGCCCCCGGTCCGCGCGTACACCCCGAACTCCCGGGCGTCCACCACGACCAGCTCACTTACGGCACCGGCACCGGCGGCGGCCGCCGGTTCGACCCAGACCGCCTCGGCTGTGGAGTCTTCGGAGCTTGTGGAGTCTTCGGATGCGGACGCGGGCGGGATCGCTACGGTCACAGGCACTCTCCTGGGAAGTCGGTCGGAAGTGCATCCTAGAGGAGGCGGCTCGGCGGTCAGAAGTTGGAGATCACGCTGGTCAGCACCTCGTTGATGGTGCTCGCGTCCTTCGCGTCGTACGCGCGGGCGCCGGTCGCCGTGGCGATCTCCTCCAGTACGGACTTGCCGTCCTTGTCCTGCTCGTCGGCGTCGTCCCCGTACGCGATGGTGAAGACCCGGACCCGCTTCTCCGGGTCGCCGATCCGGGACAGGACCTCGTCCTTCGTCGGCCCGTAGTTGACCTCGTTGCGGCCGTCGGTGAGCAGCACGATGGCGTTGATCGCGTTCGGGTCGTAGCCGGTGCGCATGGTGTCCACCGCCGCGTCGAGCGTGGCGTACAGCCCGGTGCCGCCGTTGGGGACGAGGCCTCCCACCTGCTTGGTGAGTTCCTCGCTGCGGATGGCGTCGTCGTTTTCGGGCAGCTTCCCGCCCAGGGGGCCGATGGGCACGAGTGGCAGGTAGTCGCGTTGGCCGTCGAGATTCGCCTTGTTGGCGAACTTCCACAGCCCGACCCGGTCGCGGTCGCCGAAACCGCCGAACAGGGCGGGTTCGGCCTCCTTCAGCATCTCCATCTTGGTCTTGCCGGTGCCGGGCACGTCGTCGTCCATCGACCCGGACGTGTCGATCACGACCAGTACGTTGGCCGGGCGCCGCAACTCCGACCACACCTGCTGGATCCGGCCGAGCACGGGGCCGCTCGGCGCGGCGTACGCAGAGAGCTCGGTGTCGGGCAGGGCGCCGTTGTCCTCCGTGACCGACCTGCCGGGCGTGCCCTTGTGCGTCCGGAAACCGTACGGCTCGAAGTACTTCTCGTACACAGCCGGGGCGTGCACGTAGCGGAGGAAGTCCTCGGACACCGCCTGCTTCGCCGGCTCCACGCCCTTGAGCTGGATGTACGGGTGGTTGCTGCCCGGATTGCTGCCCTTGGGGTACAGCGCCATCAGCTTGGTGGTCGGCTCGCTCGTGCGGGCACAGACCTGCCCGTCGCTGTACGAGCCGCAGGGATAGCCCTTGTTGTAGGCGACGACCGCGGCCTCCTCCACCGTCACGGCGGAGATGTACTCCAGCGCCGCCGCCTCACCGCCCGAGTCGTCGGCCTCGCGCAGGTTGGCGAGGAACGTCAGCGTGGTGTCGCCGTAATGGACCACCGACCGCTCGATGTCCTCGACGAGCCCTTTGTTATCGGGTGCGGCGATGTCCTTGACGGACAGTTCGCGGCTGGTGCCGGTGCCGGCGTAGTAGATGCCGACGGTCGCGTTGAGCCCGGAGGTGGAGTAGTTGGGGTTGGTCTTGCCCAGCTTGAAGTCGCCCCACTGCTTGCCCCGCTTCACCCAGAAGTCGTTCGATTCCTTGGACCAGTCCGCGAGGTCCCGCCAGCCGATGCGCTGCTCCCGCCAGCCCAGGTACCGGGCCGCCGGTTCGGGCATCGCGATGGTCAGTGGGCTGGTCACGATGGGCTCGGCCGTCTCCGGGAGCCGTTTCAGTGCCGCCGGGTTGTCCTCCGCGTAGGAGCGGGCCAGCGCGAGCCAGTCGTTTCCGGCGGGCGACCACACGTCGGGCCTCGGCCCGTCGTCCTCGGTCCAGCCCTTCCCCAGGGCACGCGCCCCGTCGCCGGAGTTGACGTCGTCGACGGCGACCTTCACGCACTTGTCGCCGCTGAGGCGGGCCCCGTAGTCGACGGCGGCCTCGCGCAGCGCCTTCGAGAGGTCGACCGACGTGGCTATGCGCAGCGTGAGGTCGGCCTCGTCGACGGGGCATTCCGGCAGGGTGGGGGCCGCACGGGTCGTGTTGCCGCCGTCGGCGCCCTCGCCGCCGCCGGAGAGCAGGGTCCACAGGAGGACGACGATCAACGCCACGACGAACGTGGGCAGCGCCGTGAGGAGGAGCCGCAGCTTGGGCTGCTTGCCCAGCAGGTTCGTGAGTGACGCCCATGGGGGGAGGCGTGGCGGCGAATCGTTTCCGGCGGGGGGCGTTCGGGGGGTGCGGTCCGCTGATTTCTCCTCGGAGGAGGAATCGGCCTTGGTTGCCCTGTTTTCCCCGTTTACCTTGGTTGCCTCGTGTGCCTCGGTTAACTCGGTTTTGCTGACCGGAGGGTTCTCCGGCGGTGATTCCAGTACGGACACTCCCGTGGTTCCCGGACCCTGCACCCCACCGGTGCCGGACCCGGGTGGCGTCACGCCGCTGATTCCGGAACCGGGTTCCGCGTCGTGGCCCGTCCCGTACTCCTTGAGGATCTCCACGGCCACCGTCGCGGCGTGCGCGGCGGCGAGCGGCTGGCTGCCGCGCGCGTCCGCCTCGCCCTTCCGGCCGTCGGCCAGGTCGCTGATGCCGCGGATCGCCAGGGCGGGCAGATTCAGGCTGTAGGCGGCCGCGGCCACTCCGGCGCTCTCCATGTCGACGGCGACGGCGTCGTTGTAGCCGCGCCTGATCCGCACGAACTCCTTCGATGACCGGTCGTTGAGCACCTTGTCGCCGGAGGCGATCGGCTTGTGGTGCACCGCGAAGCCGATACCGCGCTCGTTCATGCGCTGGGCTGCCTGAGACAGGCCCGGCGGGGCGGGCCATGCCTCGGGGCGGGAGTAGCTGTCTCCCGATTCCTCCTTCGTGCCCTCATAGTTGTAGATCTTGGTGCCGACGACGACGTCGCCGAGTCTGACCTCGTCGCCGTCGCTCAGCGCGCCCGCGACCCCGACGAAGAACAGCGCATCGGGGCTGAACGTGCTTTTCGCCTGCTGGGCGACCAGGGCTGCTTTCGTGTTGCCCCTGACGCCATGGGCGAGGAGGACGAACCAGCCGGTGTCGGCGAACAGTCCGCAGCCGAAGACCGTGCCGGAAGCATCCCGATGTTGCTCCACCTTGCCGGAGAAATGTCGGTATACGGCTTCGTACTCCACCTTCAGGGCCGTGAGGATCACCACGGTGGGATGCGAGTCTGTCAACCTGATCAACCGAGCCCTGCCTCTGACGCCGTGACTCCGATCCAAGATGGGAACGCTAACGCTACGGTGCCTCAGAAGAAGCAAGTCCACTACAACAAAGGCGAGTTGAACTGAAATCGTGATATGGGGCGGACCTGGTCGCCCGTGCGGAAGTCGTGGCCGTGAGGAGCGTCATATTCCGCGGGGCGGGTGTCGTGGTTCCGTATGCCTGTACACGTGTGAACCGGATCTTCCGGATAGACCCCGACCAGGATGGAAGAGGTGAGGTGTGGCGGACGAGGGGCGGCTCGTCGCCGGGCGGTACCGGTTGGCCGAGCAGATCGGCCGTGGCGGCATGGGCACGGTGTGGCAGGCCGAGGACGAGGTCCTCGACCGTCAGGTCGCGCTCAAGCGCCTGCATGCCCGGCCGCACCTCGCCGACGACGAGCGCGACACGCTCTACGAACGCACCCGCCGCGAGGCACGCAGCGCCGCCCGCATCACGCACCCCAACGTGGTCGTAGTCCACGACGTGGTGGAGGACGAGGGGACGCCGTGCATCGTCATGGAGTACGTGCCGTCCACCACGCTCGACGACCTGCTCAAGGGCGGCGGCACCCTCCCGCCGGAGGAGGCGGCCCGGATCGGGATCGGCATGATCGCGGCGCTGCGGGCCGCCCATGCCGCCGGGGTACTGCACCGTGACGTCAAGCCCGGCAACGTCCTGCTCGGCGCCGGTGGCCGGGTCGTCCTCACCGACTTCGGCATCGCCACGGCGACCGGAACCTCCACGCTGACCAGGACCGGCGAGATCGTCGGCTCCATCGACTACATCGCGCCGGAGCGCATCAGAGGCCTGACGCCCGGCCCCGCCTCCGACCTGTGGGCGCTGGGCGCGACGCTCTACCAGGCGGTGGAGGGACGGGCCCCGTTCCGCCGGGACACGGCGGTGGAGACGGCGTACGCCATCGCCGTCGACCCTCTGGAGCCCATGAAGCAGGCGGGTGCCCTCGAACCGCTCATCGAGACCCTGCTGTCCAAGGACCCCGACGAGCGGCCCTCGGCGGAGGGGGTGGAGCGGGCACTGCGGACTGTCGGGACTCTTGAGCCTCTTGGGGCTGCTGGAACTTCTGGGGCTGCTGAAACCTCTGGAACTTCTGAGTCGTATGTCTGCACGTCACGGCTGTCGGCCCCGCCGTCGGCCCGTGAGCCCCATCCGGGACCGCGGCCGCCCGGCGACCGCCCTCGCCGCAAGGGCCGCGCCCGTGTGTGGGGCGCGGCGGCCGCCGTCCTGGCGGTGGTCGCGGCCGCGGGGGCCGGGCTGTACGCGACCTCGGCCGACCACGGCGGAGCGACGGACGGCACGGCGGGGAAGCCCGCCACCACCGCACCCGCGTACGCGCCCTCACCCGTCCCCGACGGCCACCACCTGGCGACGGCGGAGAAGCTCGGCGTCGCCTTCCCCGTGCCGGACGGCTGGAAGCTCAGCAAGAGCACGCTCAACCAGGTCACCTACATCGACCCGTCCGGCCTGGTCGAACTCAGCGTCGGCATGGTGGACCCCGCGGGCGATCCCCTCGCCCACTTCAAGGACATCGAGACGAACACGAAGCTCAACTACTCCGCGTACAGAAAGCTGTACCTTCAGCGCACCACCTTCCAGGGGCAGCGCGCCGCGGTGTGGGAGTTCACCTTCGAAGGCCGCGTCCGCACCTTCCACGCCATCAACCTCGGCTTCGGGGAAGAGGGCGGCAGAGAGTACGACATCTACGTCTCGGCCCCCGACGAGCAGTGGGACACCTACCGTCCGGTGTTCGACACGGTGCGGGGAGGTTTCCGGACCACCGGTCAGCAGTGAGGGGTCAGCCGCGTACCTCGGGCACCCCGACGCAGAGGCCGGGCCGATGCCGAAGGCGATGCCGAGGGCGATGCCGATGCCGAGCCGGGCACGGCGTCTGAACACGGGAAACCGGCTTGCCGCCCCACCCCGGCATCAGAAGACTCCCGGGCATGACCACCACCGCACGTGATCTCGCCCTTGAGCACTTCCGCTGGACTGGCGGCCACGTCGGCGTCTGGGCCGCTTTCCGGGATGCGAAGGCGCTGACTGCCATCGTGGCCGGCCTCGCCGAACCGTTCCGGGACGGGCAGGTCACGGCGGTCTGCGGGGTCGAGTCCCGCGGGTTCCTCCTGGGCGGCGCGACGGCCGTCGCGCTCGGCACGGCGTAGCCGGTCCGGCTGTTCCTCGCCCCCGCCGCCCCTACCCGTCCCATCCTCCAGGGGCTCTGCCCCTTCGACCCCGCCGGTAGGGGGGTGGGTGGTGTGGGTTGTCGGCGGGCTGCGGGTTATGGGGGCTGGTCGCGCAGTTCCCCGCGCCCCTGAAGGGGCGCGGCTGCGGCACAGGCCTGCAACCAGTCGGCCTGCCCCCCCGCCAAGCCTTTCAGCCCCGGCCAGGCACCACCAGCCTGTCCGGCGTTTGAGGACGAGGCCGCAAGGCCGATCCACCACCCGCCGAGCCGTACACTCCCATCCCACCCCAGCCCCCTCAACCCGTCCGGCGATTGAGGACGAGGCCGCAAGGCCGATCCACCACCCGCCGAGCCGTACACTCCCATCCCACCCCAGCCCCCTCAACCCGTCCGGCGATTGAGGACGAGGCCGTTCAGGCCGATCCACAGCAACCCCCACCCACCCGCAGAGAACCCACCCCCCAACGGGGGTCCAGGGGGCGCAGTCCCCTGGCGGGGTCGAAGGGGCGGAGCCCCTGGGGATGGGACGGGTAGGGGCGGCGGGGGCGAGGAACCTCTCGCAGGCCGCCCTCACTCACCCCAACGAATCCGTCAACGACTTCTCCGCCCAGATCACCTTGCCCTCCGGGAGGAACCGTGTGCCCCAGCGTTGGGTGAACTGGGCGATGAGGAAGAGGCCGCGGCCGCCCTCGTCGGTGGCGCGGGGATGGCGGAGGTGGGGGGCGGTGGGGCCGCTGTCGAAGACCTCGCAGATCAGGGTGCGTTCGAGGATGAGGCGGAGGCGGATGGGGCCGGTGGCGTGGCGGATCGCGTTGGTGACGAGTTCGCTCACCACCAGTTCGGTCGTGAACGCCAGCCCGTCCAGCCCCCACAGCGCCAGCTGACGAGTCGTCGTCTTGCGGGCCTCGGCCACGAGGGCGGGGTCGGCGGGGAGTTCCCAGGTGGCGACCCGGTCGGCCCCGAGGCTGCGGGTGCGGGCCAGGAGGAGGACCACGTCGTCGCTGGGCTGGTCGGGGACCAGGGCGTCGACCACGGCCTGGGCCCATGCGTCGAGGGAGGACGGGTCGGCACCCTCGGCGAGGGCACCGCACAGGGCCCGGTCGTCCGCCTCGGCCAGCAGCCCGTCCGTGTGGAGGGCCAGCACCGTACCCGGGGGCAGGTCGAGGGACAGGGCCTCGAACGGGGGGCCGTCCACGCCGAGGGGCGGCCCGACCGGCAGGTCCGACGCCAGCGTGACCGTCCCGTCCGGCGTGACCAGCGCCGGCGCGGAGTGCCCCGCGCTCGCCATGTCGCACGCGCCGGACACCGGGTCGTGGACGACGTACAGACAGCGCGCCCCGACGTTGTGCACGCTGCCCGCGCCCGGATCGGAACCCTCCTGACCCTCCTGCCGGGCGGACTTGGCGACCAGGTCGTCGAGATGGGCGAGGACCTCCTCCGGGGGCAGGTCGAGGTCGGCGAGGGTGCGGACGGCCGTACGCAGGCGGCCCATCGCGGCGGCCCCGTCGATGCCGTGGTCGACGACCTCGCCGACGACGAGGGCGACCCGGGCACCGGACAGCGGGACGACGTCGTACCAGTCGCCGCCGAGGCCGGTCAGCTCGTCGGCGGGCCGGTAGCAGGCGGCCACGTCGGCCGCCTCCTGGTCGGGCAGGCGGCGGGGCAGCAGGCTGCGCTGGAGGACGAGCGCGGCCTGGCGCTCGCGCGTGTAGCGGCGGGCGTTGTCGACGCAGACGGCGGCGCGGGCGACGAGTTCCTCGGCGAGGCTCAGGTCGACCTCGTCGAAGGGTTCGTCGGGGTCGCCCCGGAAGAAGGCCGTCAGGCCCAGCGTGATGCCCCGCGCCCGGATCGGCACGATCAGCACGCTGTGCAGCCCCAGCTCGCGGAAGGAGGCCTCCCGGCCGCCGGGCAGAGTGCTGGACCACTCCTTGGCCAGCGGGTCGAGCCGCTTCTCGTACCAGGTGCGGCCACCGGCGAGGGTGCGCACGGGCGGCGTGCCCGGCAGGTACGACGCCACCTGGCCGATGTCGACCGCGGCCTCCGGCACCCCGCCGCGCACCGACTGCTGCCCCGCCCGCCGCAGCGGCACCGCGTCCGCCCCGCTCACCGGACCGGGGTCGGCCCCCTTCAGCACCGACTCCAGCAGGTCCACGGCGACGAAGTCGGCGAGGCCCGGCACCGCCACGTCGGCCAGCTCCTGCGCGGTCCGGGTGAGGTCGAGGGTGCGGCCGATCTGCTCGCCCGCCCGGTCCAGCAGGGCGAGCCGCATACGGGCGCGGTGGCGTTCGGAGACGTCCACGACCGTGTAGTAGACGCCGATCGGGTTGCCGTGGTCGTCGTCGAGGCGGGTGAACGACATCGAGTGCGCCGTCTCGCGGTGCGGTTCCGAACGCACCCGGCCCACATGCTCGTACCCGATGACCGGCTCGCCCGTCCGCAGCACCTTCCGCATCTGGGCCTCGATCCGCTGGGCGTCCAGACCGGGCTGTACGTCGGCGAGCCGGCGCCCGACACGCTCGTGCGCGGGTCCGCCGCCGAACGCCTCCAGCGCCCTGTTGGACCACACGAACCGCAGGCCGGTGTCGACGATCGCTATCCCGACGGGGGAGCGGGCGGTCATCTGCTCCAGCACCGAACGGCTCATGTCCCAGCCGGGCGCCTCGGTCATGTCGGAGACGAGGGCGAGCCAGCGGGCGCCCTGCCTCGGCTCCCCCATGGATTCCCCCACCGGATTCCCTGCCGGCTCCCCCATGGGCACGACCCGCACCATCACCCGGATCGGGCGGCCGTCGCGGTGGCGGGCGGTCAGGACGCCGAACCAGCCGCCCTTGTCGCGGTGGACATCGGCCAGTTGGGTGACCCGGGACGCGTCCTCGGCGACCAGCAGCTCGCCGACGCCCCGGCCCAGTGCCTCGGCCGCCGTACGCCCGAAGAGCCGCTCGGCGGCCCCGGACCAGTTCGTCACCACCCCGCGCGCGTCGAGCAGCAGCGGCACGGCATCGGCCACGTCGAACCGCTGCCGGGCGACATCACTGTCCCTGTCGGTCCCCACGGCGACCCTCTCTGTCGCTGAGACGCCCTCCCGCCCCATTATTCACCTTGTGTGATCGCATTCCGGTCAACTCGTGGCCGGGGGGTCGCACACGGGGGTACTGAGGGGGTACTGCGGGGGTACTGGGGGGCGCATACGCGGGAACGTCAGCCCGTGGTCTTCTGTGTCCTCGGCGGCCGCCAGCCTTGGGGTACGTGGTGCTCGCGCGTTCGGCGACCCGGGTGAAAAACTCCTCGCGACTCATCCGCGCGCCTGTGAACGGTTCGTCCGGCGCGCGGGCGACCCGGCTGTCCGGACACCCCCTGCCTGCCCGATGAAGCGGTCGTGCCGCACGGCCATCACCTCGCTCACCCCGCGCGTGCTGCCTCGACCCGACTCGGGTGGCCCCGCCCCGGACGCCCGAACGGCGACCCGGACGGGGAGCCCTGAGACGGGGTCAGCAGTCGCGGAACTCGGGCGACTGGTTGAGGATCTGCGAGCGCAGGGACGTGAACTTGGTGTACGTCGCACCGCCGCGCGCCTCGGACGGGAACACCGCCACCCGGTGACAGTTCTGGAAGGCGAGCGCCACACCGAAGTGCCGCTCCAGGCTGGAGCGGATCGCGTCGCTGGACAGCGCCCGCAGCAGCTGGCCGCGCTCCTTCTCCGACGGCGGCGGGGTCTGGTTGTCCGCGAACTCTGCCGTACCGGCGCGGAGTTCGGCGACGAGGCCGGAGACCAGGTCGTAGGCGTACGGCAGGGACGTACGGACCGTGGCGACGAAGTCCTCCTCCCGCACCTCACCGTTCTCGGCTTCGGCGAGCAGCTGCGGGGAGACGTCGAGCGACATGAGGGGGTTCCTGTTCTGTGGGTGGTGCTGGGTGGTACTCGGTGGTGCTGGGAGTGGTGCCGGGGGTGGTGCCGGGTGGTACTCAGCCGTACTCGGCGGTACTGGCGGCACTCGGTGGTTCAGACGGACGCGGCCAGGGCGGCGGGCCCGTGCTGGAAGTCCGGGTCGACCTGCGTGGACAGGTCCTGGCCGGTGGCCGCGTCGGCCCAGGAGGCGGCGTTGCGGAGGTGGAACTCGACGGCGTACCGCTGGAAGGCGGCCCAGTCCTTCGTACGGGAGTCGACGGACGTACGGAGCTGCCGCAGGGCCTGGGCGTTGTGCGGCTCCAACTCGCCCTCGGCGCGGCCCTGCTCCTGGGCGCGTACGAAGGAGGACTGGGCGCAGTGGGTGAGCAGGTCGTCGCCGACGTGCTCCTTGAGGAAGAGCAGGTCGTCCTCGCCGGTGACCTTGTTGCCGACGACCGCGATCGGGATGCCGAACTCGGCCGCGTGGTCCCGGTACTGGCGGTAGACGGAGACGCTCTTGCGGGTCGGTTCGACGACCAGGAAGGTCATGTCGAAGCGGGTGAACAGGCCGGAGGCGAAGGCGTCGGCACCCGCCGTCATGTCGACGACGACGTACTCGCCGGGCTCGTCCACCAGGTGGTTGAGGTACAGCTCCACCGCGCCGAGCTTGGAGTGGTAGCAGGCCACCCCGAGGTCGCTCTCGTCGAAGGCGCCGGTGGTCATCAGCGAGACGCCGTTGATCCGCTGCACGTGGTGGGCGTGGATCTCGTCGTCGCCGAGGAGCCGGAGGAGACGTGAGCCCCGGCCGGGCGGGGTGGTCTTCACCATGGCCTCGCGGGAGATGATCCGCGGGTTGCCACCGCGGAGGTAGTCCTTGATCTCGCCGGTGCGCGAGCTCAGCGGCGGGGCGGTGAAGTCCGCGTCCTCGTCGAGGCCGAGGGCGTACGCCAGGTGCTGGTTGATGTCGCCGTCGACCGCCACGACCGGCGCGCCGGAGTCGGCCAGGTGGCGGGCGAAGAGCGCGGACAGGGTCGTCTTGCCGCTGCCGCCCTTGCCTACGAAGGCCACGCGCATGAGCGCCCACCTGCCCGATCCCTATTGAAAATGGATGTCATAAACATAGACTCGGGTGGAGTGGTGCCCTTGTCAAATCGCCGCCCGTGTCAATTGGGCTGCGCTGAAGCCGAGTTGATGGAGTTTTCGCGTCGAGGGAGTGTGCGCATGAGGAAGACCGGGTCTGGCCGCCCCTTCACGCTTGTCGTCTGCACCGGGTGCGAGGACGGTGAGGGCGGTGGGGACGAGGGCGGCGACGGCCAGGGGGGTGACGGCCGGGTCCTCGACGTGCTGCGGCAGGCCGTACGCGGATGCCCGCACGGCGTGCTGATCTCCGTCGGCTGTCTGGGCCGTTTCCTGCACTGCCGCCCGGGGCGCGGGCTGTACGCCGCCGTCCAGCCGTGCGCGGCGGACCGCAGGCCGGACGGGACCGTCGTACGCCTCGGGCCGATCACCGACGGGGCCGACGCGGAGGCGGTCGGCGCCTGGCTGCGGGCAGGGCTGCCGGACGACGGCACGCTGCTCCCCGGCCACTTGCGCGCGGCACCGGCTCCGCGCCATGTGGCGCACCTCAACTGACCTTGCCGTTTCGGTTGGGGGTGACCGGGTGACCGGGTGGCGGATGGTCACGGCATCCAGCTGTCGCCCTGTCGGCCGCCGTATCGGCCGTAACGGCAGAGTGGCCCGCACCCGGCTCCGGGGAGCGGGGGCGCGGGCCACTCGACACTTCGCTGTGGCACGACAGCGGCACACTGGGTCGTGGCTCAGGCGAGGTTGTGTTCCAGGGCGGCGAGGTAGTTGTCGATGAAGTGGTCGCGGAGGCCTTCTCCCGTGGGGGCGAACGCGGCGGCCGTGACGCCCTTGGCGCGATTGATCAGGCCCGTGGTCAGCGGCAGGGATTCGTGGATCTTCCGGCCCGAGTCGATGTAGCGGAGGGCGTCGACGTGGTGGAAGGCGGGCTCGGGCGGCAGTTCCGGCACGATGTCGTTGTTGTTGACGAACCGGTAGAAGCGGCCCTTGAACGCCTTGTTGCAGGCGGCGGCGAGCGTCTGGTCGCAGGTGCGGGGTGCCCCGTAGGTGTAGACACCGTCCGCGAGCAGCTTGGGGTCCTCCAGGTGCAGCCGGCAGGCGGCCAGCATGGCGAGCGCCCCGCCGAGGCTGTGGCCGGTGAACCAGACGCTCTGCCCGTTGTCGCGGAACTCGTCGACGGTCTCCCGAACCCCGGGATAGACCGACTGCAGGGCCTCGCCGAAGCCGTAGTGGATGTAGCCGGTGCTGGCGGGGCCCCGCCAGGGCGGGGTGGTGGCGTCGGTGAGCCAGTCGCGGATCTCGGTCGGCTGGGTGCCGCGGAAGGCCGTGAGCACCATGTGGTCGCTGGCCAGGGTGTACGCCTGCGTGTCCTCCAGCGGGAAAGGCGGGGTGAAGGCGGTGCAGTGGTGGCGGACGCGGTCGAAGCCCCATTCCTGGGCCTGCTGCTCGATCGTTGCCTCGTCCTTGTAGGCGAGGTCGGAGGCGCGGGCGAGCCAATAGGCCAGGGGCAGGCTGTAGCCGGCGGCGTGATGGTCGAACGGGGGCACGGACATCTCGATCGTCTCCAAGACAGGGGAAGGGGGACGGGGGGACGGGAAGGGGAAAGGGGCAGGTCGCGTAGTGCGGCGCTGACTTCCTCCCCTGGGCACGGCAGACCCCCACCCGGTGCCGCCCGATTTCCCTCGAAGAGACGGCGCGCGGAAGCGCAGCGGTGGGCACGGGGCGCGCCCCCCGGAACGCCGTCGCGCTGTTGGAGCTGAACGGAACCGACGCCGGGGACGCGGTCCGCTGGGAGGCGCGGCTGCACGGCCACCAGGCGTACGACCGGGCCATGGACGCAGCCCGCAGCCCGCAGCCCGCAGCCCGCGGTGCGCGGTGCCATCGGCGCGCGGGAGCCCGCCGCCGCAGCCCTGAAGGACGTCCCTGCCTTCCGCCATGACGACGCGCCCGTGAAAAAGTGACGCGTCGCAGCGAGGTCAAGGGTTCGTCTACGGCAGCCGGACGAGGTTCATCCGGTACTCCTCGACCTGGGGGAGCCGCTGGGCGGCGAGGCCGGTGAGGAACTCCTGGTAGGAGGCGGAGAGCTCGTCGTACATCCGGGGTGGCAGCGCGCTCAGTGTGTGCGTGGCGAGGACCCGGGCTCCCGGCAGCCACCGGGTGAGCTCGTCCGGGTCCGGGCAGGCCCAGCGCATACGGGCCTCGACCTTGCTCAGCGCGTCGTGCTCGTCCTGGTTGTCGATGATGGCGGGGCCCGCGGTGTCCAGGGCCAGCAGCGAGCCCGGGAAGCGGGTGGCGATCAGGTCGACGACGTACCGTACGCCGGCCTCGTCCAGGTAGGGCAGGACGGCCTCGGCGGCGAAGAAGTGCGGGCCGCCGGTGATCAGGTCGGCCCAGCCGGAGTCCGTCACCGAGGCGGTGATCATCGTGCGGCGCGGGGTGTCCTCGAAGAAGGTGCGCCGCAGGTCGATGACGTCGGGCAGGTCGAGGTCGTACCAGCGGACCCGGCCGTTGCCGACGCGCTCGTACCGGGTGTTGAGACCGGTGCCGAGCTCCACGACGGTCCCGTCGGGATGCTCGGCGAGGAAGTCCGCGACCCACCGGTCGAACAGGCCGGTCCGCAGGACGGCACCCATCAGGCTGGGCACGCCGTCGAAGCGGGAGAAGTCGTAGTCGATCGCGGCGACGAGTTCCTCGGCGCGGGGGTCACGCAGAGCGGGGTGCTCCTTACGGTTCTCCACCGCGCGGCCGTACAGGGGGATCAGCAGGGTCTCCTGGACCGTGCCGAGACGTACACCGTGCTCGGACTGCTCCGACTGCTCTGTCATGGCGGCCTCCATCGGGGTGTATACGTCCGCGGCGCCGTACCGCACCGCGTACCGGGCCGGGCGATGCCGTGGCTGCGACCATCGCCCGGCCCGGAGTTCTCAGGTGCCCGCGGCAAGTTGGGGTTGCTCGTGTTCGCAGGCGTCGTCGATGCCGTGGGTCTCCCAGGCGGGGAAGGGGTCGTCGGCGGGCAGGGGCTCGGCGTCCGCCATGAGGCAGGAGGCCAGGGTGGTGTGGAGCGCCTCGGCCTTCAACTCCGTACCGATGAAGACGAGTTCCTGGCGGTACGGGGTCTCTCCGTCCCGCGCGCCCGACGGCTCGAAGCGGGCGACGGAGCCCGCCTGCGACCACAGGCCCGTCACGCGGGGGCGGCTGGCGAGGGTGAAGAATCCCTTGGAGCGCAGGACACGGCCGTACGCGCCGCTGTCGAGATCCTCGGTGACGAAGTTCCACAACCTGTCGGGGTGGAAGGGGAGTTCGGAGCGGAAGACGGTGGACGAGATGCCGTACTCCTCCGTCTCCGGGATGTGGTCGCCGTTGAGTTCCCTGACCCAGCCCGGTGCCTGCTGGGCCTGGTCGAGGTCGAAGCGGTGGGTGCCGAGGACGTCGCGGACGTTCACCCGGCCGTGGTCGGCCGGCACGATGCGGGCGACGGGGTTGAGCCGGGTGAGCGTGGCGGACAGCCGGTCGGCGGTGTCGGGGTCGACGAGGTCGAGTTTGTTCAGCACGATCACGTCCGCGAACTCGACCTGGTCGACGAGCAGATCGCTGACCGTGCGCTCGTCGTCCTCGTACGGCGCGAGGTCGCGCTCGGCGAGTTCGTCGCCCTGCTCCAGCTCGGTGAAGAAGTTCGCCGCGTCGACCACCGTGACCATGGTGTCGAGGCGGGCCACATCGTCGAGGGTCGCGCCGTCGTCGCGGGCGAAGGCGAAGGTGGCGGCGACGGGCATGGGTTCCGAGATGCCGCTGCTCTCGATGAGGAGGTAGTCGAACCGCCCCTCGCGGGCCAGCCGTTCGACCTCCTCCAGCAGGTCGTCGCGCAGGGTGCAGCAGATGCACCCGTTGGTCATCTCGACGAGCCGCTCCTCGGTCCGCGACAGCGCGGCGTCGCCGCCGCGCACGAGGGCGGCGTCGATGTTGATCTCGCTCATGTCGTTGACGATGACCGCGACCCGCAGACCCTCGCGGTTGCCGAGCACATGATTGAGCAGGGTCGTCTTGCCCGCGCCGAGGAACCCGGAGAGGACGGTCACGGGCAGCCGGCCGGGACGGGAATGCCCCGGACGGGAATGGCCGGGACGGGAATGACCGGGACGGAAATGGCTGGAACGCGAGCCGTCGGAGCCGGAACGCGAGCCGTCGGAGCCGCCGGTGCTGGAGGGGTGCCGCATTCCGGGTCAGCCCTCGGGGTGCAGCAGCCCGCGCTCGTACGCCTTCAGCAGCCGCTGCGGTACGAGGTACGTCGTCCCGTCCACCGTGAACGGCACCAGCTGCGGCGTGCTCGCCTTCCACTGGGCGCGGCGGTGACGGGTGTTGCTGCGGGACATCTTCCGCTTGGGGACGGCCATGGGGACTCCGGTGAGGGCTGGGGAAACGGGGTGGGCGTAGTACGTGCGTGGTGGGCGACACGCTACCTGAAAATGAATCCCATTATGAAGCCGGGGGGATTGGCCAGGAAGACGGAGGGGGTTATTCCACCTGTGGCTGAATAGTGATGATGCGTGAACTTCCCTTGTGTTCCCCGAGGTTGACAGTGAATCCCTCGTGATTGACGATGTGCAGGCGCTGTGGCTCGTGTGACCTGTGAGTTCAGCGCTTTTCAACCACTTACCCTGGTACGGCCCCGGCTGCCTCCCTCGTGCTGCCCACTGCCGTGAACCGGGTCTCTCGACTTTCAAAATGGGGTCTGCATGTCCATAGCGAGACGTGTCACCGTGCGCCGCGTGTTGGGGACGGGTGCCGCCGCGCTTGCCCTCACCGCTGTCACCTCCGGCGCCGCCTGGGCCACCGGTTCGCCGGGCGGTGGGGACGGCTGGGGCGGCTCGAAGAGTTACAAGCCCGGGAAGGGCGCGGGTACGCCGACCGAGATCGACCGGTGCGAGTTCTCCCTGGACGGCGTGAACTTCGCCGACTGGGTCAAGCTCGACGACCAGAACCTCAAGCCGACCGAGGACGGCAAGGTCCACGTCACGGTCCGCGCCGCCTCCGGTGCCACCACCTGCACGGTCTCCCTCGCCTCCTACCTCGCCCACGGCCCGACCTTCGAGACCTCGGGCGAGCAGGTGTTCGTCGACTTCGACACCGTCACGGTCAAGGGCGGCAAGCACGGCAAGACCGACTCGCTCGACATCGTCGTACCGGACGCCGGCTGCTACGCGCAGATCGACCTCTACCGCGGCGCGGTGAAGTTCGACGGCAAGCTCGACGCGAACGACGGCTTCGAGCACGGTGAGCTGCCCAAGGGGCCGGACCGCCCCGTCATCAAGGACAAGCTGATCGCGGCCTGGAACGGCGGCACGAAGGACTGCATCAACACCGAGGAGCCCCCGCCGGTCGAGTCGACGCCGCCGGTCGAGTCGACCCCGCCGGTCGAGTCGACCCCGCCCGTCGAATCGACGCCGCCGGTCGAGTCGACCCCGCCGGCTGAGACGACCCCGCCGGCCACGCCGTCGGAGCCGGAGGAGGAGACCTCGACGACCCCGCCCGCCGACGAGTCCTCCACCCCGCCCGCCCCCAGCCCGAACGGCGACCTCGCCGAGACCGGCGGCGGCAACGCCATCCCGGTCGCCATCGGCGCCGCGACCCTCCTCGCGGCCGGCGGCGGCATCTTCCTGGTGACCCGACGCCGCGCGGCAGGCAACACCCGCGCGTAGCGCTTCGATCGAGGCCCCGGGGATTCCCGTACGACGTCGTACGGGAATCCCCGGGGCTTTCGTGTGTGCAGGGTTATTCCGGATTGTTCGGGTTTATACAGGATGAGGTGTGATTCGGAAGACAGCTAATCAAGTTTGACCAGTGCGCTCGCGAGGCATAACCTCTCACGTCTGCACGTAATCAAACTTGATGAGTAACCGCGCTCGGCCGTTGCCGGCCACCGAAAGGCAGGACCCACCCGTATGACCCATCTGCCCGACACCGGCTACACCCCCACCGACGACGACCGCGCCGGCCTCGACGCCTGGTTCGCGGAGTACGACGCGCACAGCGCGAAGCGCGATGTCGAGCGCATGGCCGACCTGGCCGTGTTCCCGCTCAACCTGGTGAGCGACGACTCGGCGGGCAACGGCCGCTCGGCGCAGTGGGACCGCGAGCGGTTCGTCGCCACGATGACCCACGTGATGGGCGAGGGAGACGAGGACATCACCTTCGAATCCACCCGTACCCCCGTCTTCCTCTCCCCCGCCATGGCCGTGGTCTTCACCGACTCGACCATGACGGTGCGGGGGCACAGCCGGCAGCTGCGGTACGCCGACATCCTGGTCCGGCGGGACGGGGCGTGGGCGTTCCAGACGATGATCCAGGGCGGTTGGGGGGACAACCTTTGACTTGCACCTCGGGCTGAAGCCCGAGGATTCTGGCCTTCTCGACTCGCTGCTGTGCCGCTACGCGGCACGGGGTTCGGTCGGGAATCCGTGGCTTCCTGTTTCTTCGCGCTGTGCCGGGATCGCTCCTGGTCTTACCGGCGCTCCGCAGGCCGATACCGCCAGTCCGGCGGCCGTTCTGACGTTGATCGCGGCGTTGGTGTCCCGGTCGTGGACGGTGCCGCAGGCGGTACAGGTCCACTCCCGGACGCTGAGGGGTTTGGGTCCGTCCTTGACGCCGCAGGTCGAGCAGGTCTGGGAGGTCGGCTCGAACCGGCCGATCTTGACCAGGGTGCGGCCGTACCGTTGTGCCTTGTACTCCAGCATGCTGATGAACGATGCCCATCCGGCGTCGTGCACGGACTTGGCCAGCTTCGTGCGGGCCAGTCCCGCCACCGACAGGTCCTCCACGGCGATCCCTTGGTTCTCGGAGATCAGTTTCGTGGAGAGCTGGTGGTGGAACTCGCGGCGTGCGTCAGCAACTTTGGCGTGGGCGCGGGCGACCTTGAGGCGGGCCTTGGCGCGGTTCTTTGATCCCTTCTGCTTGCGGGACAGCTCCTTCTGTGCCCTCTTCAGCTTCTTCTCCGCGCGCCGCAAAAAGCGCGGGGAGTCGATCTTCGTGCCGTCGGAGAGGACCGCGAAGTGGGTCAGGCCGAGATCGATGCCGATGGTGCGGCCGGTTTCGGGCATCCGTGTCGCGTCGGCGGTGGGGTCGGTGTCGATGACGAAGGAGGCGAAGTACCTGCCGGCCGGGTCCTTGATGACGGTGACGGAGGTGGGGGTGGCGGGCAGGGTGCGGGACCATTTCACCTTCACCGCGCCGATCTTCGGCAGGTTCAGACGGCCACTGCCGGTGATGTTCCAGCGGGCGTTGGCGGTGAACCGGATCGACTGCCGCGTGTCCTTGCGGGACTTGAAACGGGGCACACCTGCCCTGGCGCCCTTGCGGGTGCCCT